>CALUQC010000017.1 GCA_944322805.1 uncultured Bacteroidales bacterium
TCCACCGAGGTCCCCTCGAACGAAAACGGAAGGGATTCGCTGTCGACATATTCGAACTGGTCCGGCCGGTACAGGAGGCCCACATCCACGCCGCGGGCATCAGGGCTGTCATAATGCACGATTTCGAAACGGGCAGGCAGGAGTTCAGGCTGGGAAACCAGATCCTCGAGCACGAGCCTGTTCTCTATTTCAGATACGCCGAGAACGGTATGGAATGCACCGTTTGCCTTTGCCATGTCGGCAATGACGGTAGCCATGTTGTGCAGCTTCTTTGCGTATTTGACTTCCGTCCATTTGTTGGCGCCGTCGGGAAGAAACTCTTCATCGTTCTTCGCCGGATCGTCGTATGTGTCGAACAGATTCTCCAAATTGTAGAATCCGATGACATAGTTCTGCCTTGTCTTCAAGCCGTCTCCGGCAAACGAAAGGATGCCGGAAAGGGATACGGCAAGAACTGCAATCAATAATTTTTTCATTCTTTCAATAAAAATATTTTATGCTTTGCATACAAAAACGTCAGTTCGACGAATTCATGTTTATCATAACTTCCGGAAACATCATGTCCGCAACGGATCAGTTCCACCACCAGTCGGAAACCGAGGCTTCGGCGGCCGTTTCCTGTTCATCCGTCAGTCTCGGGAAAAAATTCATCCCGAGTTTTTCCTCTAATGCATCTATGGTCATCGACATCGAGGCATCTACCTTGGCATCTCTGGAATACGTCTCGTTGGCGAAATAGAATGCTATTCCGAGATACTGTCCCATGGAGCTCGACCTGCTGTACCTGAGCAGGGCCTTATAGTAGCCTTCCGGCCTGTTCACCCTGTTTCCGGCCCTGTCGGTAATGAAATCGGACTCCGAAGGCACGCACCCTGTCACCACGTACAAGGTATCGCACTGTCCCGACCAGGCCCGCACCTTTTCCTCGAGATTCTGCCAGATACCCTGATTCAGGCTGCGGCTCTGCACTGTCATGTTGGTCGGATAGAAAGTAGCCCGGTGGGCATCGAGGGTCCTGTCCGCATCATAAGTGTGATATCTGTCCGCTGCCGGGAGCTGGTGTCCGCGGTCATAACTTCCCACGCCCCAGCCTTCTGCCGTATAAGGCTGGTACTCTGCCGGAATTTTCGGATCAATGGCCTCGAACTGGTCATGCCGGGAGCCGCTGCCGATAAGTCCGGCATTCAGAGGATAAGCCACCCAGCGGGAAAGCATGTTCGCCGCATCGTAGAATATGGAATAATTCCTCACGGTCCTGTCTCCGATTCTCATGTCGTGATACACCCATGCACAGCCGTCTTCCGATCGCATCTCGGGAAGTTCCATCCATGTGCGGAGCGGGTCGGATTCGAGCCCCGGATATTCCGGATCCGGCTCCAAAGTCTCCTCCGCCCCGAGCTGGGTCAGCACCGCCGAATCCGTATTGCCTCCGAAATCGGCAGTCACTGTCAGCGAGCGTGAAGCCCGGGACCAGTTCGTTTCGCAGAAAAGGATGATGCTGTTGCTGCTGCCCGTTCCGGATACCCTTTGCAGCTGCGCCCATTCCGCTTCGCCTCCGAAATCGAGTCCGAGCGTCCAGTCGCCGTCAGCGGCTACCTGTATGAAGACGGAGTTGTCCCCGGACTCTATCACGTCCGTCCTGAACGACACCGTCCCCCTGCCGCCGCTCCCTGACGAACAGGAATACAGCAGCATGAACGATACGGCTGCAAATGTCAATAACCGGAACTGCATTACTGTAATACCACGTCTATAGGAGTGCCGGAAATCGATATAGTCTGCGAATCGGACCAGTCTATCTTCGTCAGCCTGTCAGTTTCATACTCCTCGGCCATGCGCAGAGTGAGGTCGTCGATTCTGTATGAAGATTCCACGCCAGGCGAGAAACGAATCCAAACCGATTCCGGGGCGGTTTCATCCGGAAGCGAGAAATATATCGAGGCAAATGCCCATAATCTGACAGGCGCCTCGCCGACCTCGTCCGAGAACTCGCATGCAGGCAGCGCCACCCAGCTGTTTCCGTCCTTGCTTATCATGACAGAGAAATCCTCATCGGCAAAGGTTTTATCCTGTCCAGGGTCGACTCCGAACGTCATGACCAGATTCTTGTGCTGAGGATGCAGTTTGAGGCCGGAAATGACGAAATACGTCGGAAGTTTGCCGAAAAAGATGTTGTTGTCACCGGAAGCATCGTAGTCGGAATATTTGTTGTCGCTGTCCGATGCGCGTGTACTTCTGGCAGACGCATTGGAAGCGTAATACTGAAGACTCGAGGTCACGCCGTAGCCTGTCGCATTCTGCCAGATATCGGAACCTCCGGCCGTGAGCGGTTCACTCTCAGTGGATGTTCCCTTGTCGAAATCGTTGGTATAAACCACTGACGGAGTACTGTTCGGGTTTCCGGTCTGGGCAACGCTCAGATCCTTGTGGTCGCTGCTTATCTTGACCACCACGGTACCGTTCCTGTCCTCGAATCTCGTGTTCGGGAGTGCCGTCACGGTGATGACATGCTCGCCCGTCTCCCCGACAGTCTGATCGACATGCTGAGGGTCGAATGCAAGCCAGGTCGCATCGGATATCACGGAGAAAGGCCTGTTTGCCTGTACGGTAAATGTACCTGTTCCGCCGCCGGCGTCAAAACTGAAAGAGGTGGTGCCTGATACGGAAAGCTCCGGAAGTGCCGGCTGGTCCGGGTCCCTTTGACATGAGGAAAGGAACAGCGGCAGGCACAATGAAAGCACGAATAAAAGATATTTTTTCATCGGCAATACTGTTGTATTTGAATAAAGGAGGAGCCGTCGGACACGGCGGCTCCTTTGCATGCAGGAATCAAATTCAGAATAATCAGTCTCCGTAAATTACAGTCAGTTTCTCGATTCGCACCTGAGAATTGGATGCCTGGGCTTCGAAAACATCTACAGAGCCGGTCCAAGTGACGGTATAATCTTCCAGAGAAGCCGTAGCAGTAGTACCGCCGGTTACCGTCATGTCAGAACAATATTTTTCGTTATGCTCGGTTTCCATCACAACGCTCTTGATTTTCTTACCATCTACAGCCTCTATCACCAACATGGCATTTTTATAAACTCTGATGGCATCATGAGCTTCAGCAGGAGGTATCAATGTATTCGTTGATTCGTGCTTATAAAACCCTACCTTTATTTTCTGATCCGTAGCAGAATATCCGGCGCCATAATCCGTATGAGTTTCCTCACTCCAGGTCTGATTCTCAATTCCCCAACTAACTTGTTCGGTCCCTTCGGCAAGAGGTGCAGCCTGAGTAATAGTAACTGTCTTGACATCTTCGCCGGCAGTAATGGTAAGAGTCACTACCTTCTCCGTCGTTCCGGTATTTGCAGGGCAGGTAACAGTTACCTCTGCTGTTCCATCCGCTCCGTCTTCCGGAGACACGATATATGCCGGATCACTTGAAGCTATGGTCCATGCCGAATTAGAATTTACCGTAAATTTGACAGACTGAGCATCAGATGTAATACCGAATGACGTTTCCGGGAGATATACCCATGGCTCGGTCACAATATCGATATCCGTATACATTATATTGAAATACTTGCCTTGACTTGTAGTACTGCAATAGTAGCCTGTTACAACAACTTTCTTATCGACATAGTCGGCGAGTGCGGAAGGGTCTATCACGTTCGACAAGCTGCCGGTGAAGTCCGCTCCGTCGATAATGACATTAAAATAGTTTCCGCTCTGAGTAAGTATTCCTTCAAAAGAAATATAGGAAGCCTTTGTCTTGTCAAAAGCGTCTATGGTGGCTGCCGTTATCTCAGCAGGTGCGTTTGTCTCGACAGTGTTATTATTTTCGCTGACGACTTTGTGTTCAAGATAATTGATTTCCATGAACTCGACCTGATCATTGTACAAATAGGTCGTTCCCACTACATTTATTTCATCTCCGATTTCAGCAAAAGGAGCATCCGCTCCGCCGTCATAAACGATGAGATAGTCTCCTGTTTCCTTGTCCTTGATGACGACACCTTTCTTGTAAGTGCCGTAAACTATACCGGTAGTCTGTACCTGAACATCGCTTTCCGTCATCTGGAGGATTTCCGAAATCGGAGTGACATCTTCCGGCCATTCTACCGGTGCGCTTACATGAGAAATGTAGTATGCCGTCCCTCCGACTTGCGCTTCTCCTTTAAACTCGTCTCTTGTACCGCAGAGAGTCAGTTTATCTCCTACTTTCAAGTTCAAGTATTTGAATGATTGATCATTGCTTCCATCCGCCGTTTTTTCTTCTGTAAGGCCATAAACATAAACGGAGCCAGTTTCATCCTTTATGGTAAAGTTGCCATATTTAGTATCTTTAATCTCCGTTATCTCTCCGGTCAAAGTATACCACACCTCATC
>CALUQC010000018.1 GCA_944322805.1 uncultured Bacteroidales bacterium
ACAGGGACAGGGTTTGTCTGTATCACTCCGTCCACGACCCACAGAGGCTCCTGGTTTCCGAGGATGGTGGATGTTCCCCTGATGCGGATTTTCGGAGTACCTCCGACCTTTCCGGTCGTATTGAGGACGGACATTCCCGGGATTACGCCCTGGAGCATCTGGTCAATGGTCGCTTCTCCCGGAACAAGGATTTCATCTGCCTTGATCTGCGTGACTGCACCGACGTATTCGCTCCTGTTGTAGTTTCCGTAACCGGTCACCACGACTTCATTGAGAGCCTGCATGTCGTCCTGCAGAGTCACGTTCATGTGGGTCTGTCCAGTGTAGTTGATTTCCTGGATGGAATAACCGAGGCATGAGAATACGATGATTCCCGATTTCCGGCCTTTCAGATCGAGGTCGTAGTTACCGACCCTGTTCGTTTCCGTACCGATGCTGGTACCTTTGATCATGACTGCCACTCCGGGCAAGGCGACCCCGTTCCGGTCCTGCACCTTGCCGATGATGTGCCCGGCGCGCGGTTCGTTTCCGTCTTCTCCGCTTTGGGCCGATCCGGCATGACTTCCAGCCGCACCAAGCGGCATAGTGACAGCCAAAACTAATGCAAGCAATACTGATGTGAGTGCTTTCATAAGTTCGAAGATTGTTAAGTCGTTAATATATAAAATTATCTGATAGTTCCGGCATTCCGTGTGCGTCAAAATAAAATATCGGGGGACACGTACACAGCCCGCAAAATTATAAAAATTTCGGAAAATTTATTTTGAAAAAATTTATTTTTGCGCGGAAAACGGATTTTGATACCTGATTCCTCAGAAAATGATCATTGACGGGAACGGCCATGTCCGCTGGATTGCCACGGGATACTACGGGTCGCCGACGGCATTGGCTGATGAAATCAGCATCATAATAGAAGAAATAAAAAAAGAGGTCCCTCCGAAATTCAGGGAAGAAAATATCGTTTTCCACGGCAAGGACACTCTCCGGTACGGCGCGACCCTGACTGTTCCGGACACACCAGGCAAGCATCCTGCAATAGTCATCGCTTCCGGGACTTATCCGCAGGACAGAGACGGGAGCATGGCAGGACACAAGATATACAAGCAGATAGCGGAATATCTGAGTTCCAAGGGAATAGCCGTGCTGCGTGTTGACGACAGAGGTGTAGGCGAATCGAACGGAGTCTATGCGGATGCTACTACGGCGGATTTTGCCGAAGACGTAATAGCGGGAGTGGAGTATCTGAAATCGAGGCATGACATCGACCGGAGAAAAATCGGCGTCCTCGGGCATAGCGAAGGCGGGGCTTCCTGTTCAATAGCCGCATCACGGTGCAAGGATATAAAGTTCCTGATATCGGCGGCGGGGCTTATGACAGACGGCCTGAACTCCGTCATACGGCAGAACAGGGACATTGTGGCTTCCAGACAGTACGACCCTTTCTGACAAGCTGTATGGAGAATATGACAAATGGAAAGCCATGGACGATAAAAGGGTGAAAGAGGCGGGAATAGAATTCGACCATTTCAGATACTCCATCTACATGTATGCGCAGCAGGCCACCACTCCATGGTACAGATTCCTTATCAGATACGATCCGGCCGTATATCTGTCGAAAGTAAAAGTGCCGGTACTTGCCATAAACGGGACGAAAGACGTAATGGTCAACTGCCGTCAGAATCTCGACAATGTCAGGAAGTACTTGGCACACAACAAAAACGTCACTGTCGTGGCCATCCCGGACATGAATCACCTGCTTCTCCCGTGCAGTACAGGCACGCAGGATGAATACGCCAAAATCGACGCGCCCGTATCCTCAGACGCGCTGGAAATCATTTATAACTGGATAGAAACGGAAATCGGACTATAGTTCCACGGTGAATTCCACGGAAGCGGGAGGTATGCACATGGAATCATTGCATGCGGCATACTCGAAATATCCTTTGGCAGACCCGGACCGTCCCGTCTTGCGGAATTTCTGGACGAATTTCACGCTTTTTTCAAAATAGCGGACTTCCATGCCGAACAAACTGTCGAAGGAGCGGATTTCCCTGCCTTCGAACATAAGTTTACCATCGGCTTCCATCCCCCTGGATTCTTCCACGGTTATGGATGCGGATACAGGGCCGTCATCCGGCATGTCGGTAGAGTAGACATGCCATCCATCGGCCATCTCCACAGTGAAAATCACTGAAACCACATCATCCGATACTGTTTCCGTGGATACGGAGACATCGACCGGAGAAAATTCCTGAGCCCCTGCCAACGTACCTGCGGAAAGCATCAGAGCGCATACGGCGGTTTTGATTGTTTTCATTTTATCGTTTTTTTCATAGTCCGGATATTCCGGAACAAGGCGTTTCACTTTTGTCGCGACTGCAAAAATAAAATATTTTCAGTAATTTCGCATCCGGACCGCGGCTTTGCCATTTTCCGACATGTTTGCCGCTTCCGTTAAATTTCTTTGCATATGGCAGAAACGACATTTTCAGAACTCGGCAAGGTCGAAGCTATCAGGCAGCTTTTCGAGAATTCGGGATTTTCACAGAACGAACATTGCTCATTCAAGGTCGGCAACAGCGCCGGCAGCATCATTAATTCCTCGATAATGATGACGGAAGGCATCGATTTCGACCTGACCTACTTCCCGTTGAAACACCTCGGATACAAGGCCGTTATCGAAGCTACCGGAGAAATATATGCGGCAATGGCATATCCGAAAACATTGTCCGTAAGGCTCGGAATCTCCGCTAAAATCGACTTCGGAAAAATAAGGGAGCTGTGGGAGGGAATAACGGCTGCCGCAAAAAAACACGGATATTGCGGACTGTCGCTGGACCTCCTCCCGTCGGTCAACGGTCTGAACATATGCCTTTCGGCCAATGGAGAAAGATCGCTTCTGACGGAAAAGCGCCGCATGCCTGCCAAAAGCATGGACCTGATATGCATCTCGGGCAATCTCGGAGCGGCCTTTATGGGAATGCAGATTCTCGAGCGCGAAAAACAGAAATTCATGAAGCGCAAGACTGACCGATCACAGCCGGATCTGTCCGACCACAAGCTGATCATCGGAGAATATCTGAAACCGGAAATAAACCCTTCGTATGTGGCTCAGCTGGAAGACGCTGAAATCATTCCCTCATACGGATATTTCGTCAACAGAGGCTTGTCGGATGCCGTCAGAAAACTCGTAAGGGACAGCGGTCTCGGAGCCAAAATCTATGTGGAACGGCTGCCTTTCGCCAGCGGCACGTTCGATCTCGGCAAACATTTCGGCATTGACCCCATTTCCGCAGCATTCAACGGCGGGGATGACTGCCGACTCCTTTTCACCGTCCCTATCGGCAAACACGAGCGGTTCCGCCACGATTTCCAGACATTCGACATCATCGGCCACATGGCCCGGCCTGACGTCGGCGCCTCCCTCGTGACACCGGAAGGCGTCGAACTGCCCATTACCGCCCAGGGCTGGAAATAAGCGTCACCCGTTTGACGGCTACACTGATGCCCGGCCCATGCCATCCCGGCAACGACCTCCTGAAATGAATATTTCCGCGACTGCCGGAATATCTGCTATTGT
>CALUQC010000019.1 GCA_944322805.1 uncultured Bacteroidales bacterium
GCAAACATTGCTGCGGCCGCAATACCGATAAACAATAGATTTCTTAATTTCATAACTTTGAGTTATTTATGTTGTTATTCCGTAATTTGCCCTGTTCAGGGAGGCAAATATATAACATTTAGCCCCACAAAACAATGAATACGTAGATTAATTTTCAGTTAATTTTACAATTCATTATTGTTTTACCGTTTTTTCTGTCATTTTATAAGTTTCGCCATCGTACAAAATTTTGTATCTTCGCTGACAATTCTCAATATACCGGTATTATGATTTTGGAAAAGAAGATGACATTCGCGGAACTGAAAGATATCTCGGACGAATTTTTCGGCGAATTTGTAAAAGCTGTCGTAGATACGGATCGGGGAAAAATCGCAATCAATTCGGAATTGCACTCCGATTTGGAAAGAGAAATGCTGGAAGACGGCTCGGAGCAGGAATTCTTGTGGGGGATAAATTTATATCCTGATTATTCCGGAACAGACAACTTTATTGAATACGATTCAATGATAAACATACGTCCATGGCAAAACAATCGGAGCCGATATGTGGAAGATGAAAATACAAGGACCAAAATAGAGGCAGTGGTCGCAAAATGGATTGAAGATGATGCAGCATAAAACCTTGGAAAACGGGCGATGGGCGGAAATGCCGTTTATCGAACAGATGGCGAATATCGGAAGCGAAGTGTACCGGACATCCGTATGGAAACAGAAGGGAAATGCCGAACAGTCGCAAAAGGCGTTCGAAAGGGCTTTGGAACTCATCGACCTGACCATCAAATATGGAAGGCTTCACGAACCGGGCAGGAGAGCCATGCTGCGGGAAGTGTGCCTGATGCGTGAAATTTTCTGTACGGAATATCTTTCTCCGGCGCCCGACGCACTGAAATCCTTCGACAAATATTTCATGCAGTTCGGCATCGCTGCCCAGCTACGCAGACACCGGCTTGCTGCAGCAAAACGTTTTCCGTAAAAGCATTGTCATTCGGAAAACTATTTTTTACAGCAGCGGCGCGAAAAGGCGGACGACGGCCTGGCCGAGCTTCTGATACCACGGACGGCGGAGCCAGCGGTCAAGCGAAATTTCTTCGCATATTTCCAGGTCATCCTGGAAAATACGCTTGTTCCTCAGGGCCATTTCCTCATCGAAGATATAGGCATTGACTTCATAGTCGAGCTGGAAACTGCGGTAGTCCATGTTGGCGGAGCCGATGACGGAGAGATAGTCGTCGGAAACGATTGTCTTGGAATGGATGAAATTCCCGTTTTTCTCGAAAATCCTCACCCCGGCCTCGAGGCACTCGCGGTAATATGATTTGTTGGCCAATGTCATATATATCATGTCTGTCTTCCGCGGCATCATTATCCGCACGTCGGCACCCTTGAGCGCGGACGATTTCAGAGCCTGAAGCAGCGGCTCGGGCGGCACGAAATACGGAGTCTGGATATAGACGTAGTTTCGCGCGTGCTGGACCGTCCAGGTAGCTCCCATCTGCAGGATAGACCATTTCCCGACAGGCTGGTCGGGCACAATCTGGACGAGTTGGTTTCCGGAAGACACGGCCGCAACCTCCGGAAAAAGTTCATGAAAATTCTCCGGAATCTTCCCGCCGGAAGTAATGAACGAATACAGGAAACAGTATTGCAGGGCATGAACGGCATTTCCGGTGATTCTCATGTGGGTGTCGCGCCATCTTATGAAATAGTCGTCGCCGATGTTCATTCCGCCGGTATAGCCTATCCTGCCGTCTATGACCACAATTTTCCTGTGGTCGCGGTAGTTGAGCATGGCGCTGAACCGGAGCAGGCTGAATCGCGGACGGGTAAACTTGACGACCTCCACCCCGGCCTTTTTCATTTCGTTGTAATACCTCGGGCTGATGGTGATGTTGGCGATGTTTTCATGGATGAAACGGACTTTCACACCCTCCCGGGCCTTACGCATCAGGATTTCCTTTATGCGTTTGCTGCCGTGGTCCTTTCTGAAATAGAAATATTCCATATGGATGTGGTCCCTGGCCTGCTCCAGATCATTTACCAGGGCCTCGAACTTGCGTTTGCCGGAAGTGATGACTTCAACGCTGTTGTTGTCAGTGACGACAGTGCCGTTGCTGCGCGAAAGCAGGGCGGACAGTTCACGGTAGCCTTCCCTGATGGACTTCCTGTTGTTTTCATCGAAAAGTTTGGAGCAGGTATCCTTGTCGGCGAGCTTTTCGAACGCCTCGCGGAACATGCCGGAATAGGTCTCGTGCTTGGAATTCCGCCGCGGATTCAGTCCGAACACTATGTATGCTATGATGCCTATGGCAGGCAGAAGGGCCACGACAAGTATCCAGGCTATTTTCCTTCCGGAATCAGCCTCCTCGTCGGAAATGATGACAAGGATGGTCCCCGCTATCACGAGAATCCAGAACGCGTATGCTATGATTGTTCCTGTCGCCATGGGATTGTTTTCAGGCTGTTCAATGCTTCCGTTCACCTGCCGTCACGGGCCGTGACACACTCCCCTATCAATGTGGCGGAAGTGCAGGACAATACCTTCACATCCACGTAGTCTCCGGCCTTGTGTCCTCCGGCAGGGAAAACGCAGACCTTGTTGGCAGTCGTCCTGCCGAACAGCTCGTCCGCATTGCGTTTGGAAGTACCTTCCACGAGCACCCTGAAAGTCTTGCCGACATCTTTTCCGTTACTTTCAAGACTGTGCCTGCCCTGAAGGGCAATGATTTCGTTCAGGCGGGACGTCTTGACATCGGCAGGCACGTCGTCGGGATATTTGCGGGCAGCCAGGGTCCCCGGCCTCTCGGAATACTGGAACATGAAGGCATAGTCGAACTTCACTTCCTCCATAAGGGAGAGGGTGTCGAGATGGTCCTGCTGCGTCTCGCCGCAGAATCCGGCAATGATATCGGTGCTCAGCCCGCATTCCGGCATCACGGAACGGATTTTCGCCACCCGTTCCAGATACCATTCGCGGGAATATTTCCTGCGCATCTTTTCAAGCATGGCATTGCTGCCGGACTGCACCGGGAGGTGGATATGTTTGCAGATATTGTCGTATTCCGCCATAGTGGAAATGACATCATCGCTGATATCCTTGGGATGCGACGTGGAAAACCTCACCCGCAGTTCCGGGCTGATTCCGGCCACCATGGCGAGCAGTCCCGCGAAGTCCACGTTTCCGGAAGCGCCTTTCCACAGATAAGAATCCACGTTCTGGCCTAAAAGGCTCACCTCCCTGTATCCGTTCGCGAACAGTTCTTCCGCCTCGCGCACTATGGTCTGCGGGTCCCGGCTCCGTTCCACTCCCCGGGTATATGGTACGATACAGTACGAGCAGACGTTGTTGCATCCCCTCATTATCGAAATATAGGCAGAGACCCCGTTCCTGTCCATCCTGACAGGTGTGATGTCCGCATATGTCTCCTCGTGCGACAGGGCCACGTCCATCTGCGGGGAGTCCGGCGTCACGTTACGTATCAGCCCTGGAAGCATCCTGTATGAATCAGGGCCTGCCACGATGTCCACGGCATGGCTGTCCAGCAGCTTGTCCTTCAGGCGCTCGGCCATGCATCCCACTATGCCCACAAGCACCCCGGGCCTGCGGTTTTTCTGCAGGCGGAACTGTTCCAGCCGTCCCCACACCCGCTGCTCGGCATTGTCCCGGATGGAACAGGTATTGACCAATATCAGCGAAGCCTCGTCCATATTGTCCGTCAGGACATACCCTTCATCCTGCAGGATCGACAGTATCACTTCGCTGTCGTTCACGTTCATCTGGCAGCCGTAGGTCTCGATGTACACTTTCGGCGCGTTTTCATCCTGTCTCGGTCGTATGTTTTTCATTTGTCCGTTTATTATCGGCGACAAATTTAGAAACTGTTTCGGAATATCCGTCATGATTCGGTCCGAAAGTCCCTCCGTCAGGATTCGCGGTACATTCTGACATACTCTTTCGGAGTGACATGGTATTCCTCCTTGAAGCATTTCGTAAAATACGAATGATTTGAAAATCCCACGCTGTACATGATTTCCGAAATGGTCAGGCTGCTGTTCCGGCACAAGTCGGCCGCTTTCGACAGCCTTAGCATGCGTATGAACTCTACGGTAGTCACCCCGGCGAGCTGTTTCGTCTTGCGGTAAAGCTGTTTCCGCCCTGTTTTCATGATTTCGCTGAGACGGGCCATGTCCAGATTTTCGTTGTCCATGTTTTCAGTGACGGCCTTGACTAAAGAAGCCAGAAAAATGCTGCCGTCATCTTCAGAAAAGTCCGGTTTGTCAGATCTTTCGTTACCGATATAATATTCGATCATCGCCGCGATGTACTGAATTCCGGATGATACAGGAATCACGATATCGGCTCCCGCAAGTTTCAGCATCCTGCCGGCTGTCCCGGCTTCATCTTTTCTCACGACCAGTACAGGGATGTATTCCAGCCCTTTCGACTCTTTTATCATATGGCAGATATGAATACTGTCCCTGTCGGGAAACGTGTCATCGACAAGAATGACATTCGGAGTTTCCTCCTCTATGATCTTGGTTTCAAGACCGGATGCTCCGTAATATATGAACTTGAACTTTTCCGTACAGTTTGCCACCAGGCTGCCGTATATGCTTTTTTCCATATCGATGCCAAAGACCATGACCGTATCCTTGCTCCCGGCTTCGGTCCCGTTTCCGTCACCGCCCTCGGGATAATCCACATGAAAGCCACAGAACAGTTCACCCTTATGGGAGAGCATCTCATCTACTGTGCTTCTGATTTTGATGGCATTGTCCATGATGATACCGAGTTCTTGCCGTAAATTTCTGGCATCCGCGCTGTTGCCCAGAAGCCGTGTCTGACCGATTATCAGGCTGAGCGGTGACTTGAAATCGGAAGCGACTTTCTTATAAAACGACAATTCCATCCTGGCGTATTTAAGCGTACGCTCCGTATTGTCCTGCTCGATGGCAGCCTGTCTTTTCTTCGACAGGTAGCGGAAAACCGACTGGACAAGAATGCCGAGAAAAATAAAATACAAGGCATAAGCCGTCACGGATGCGTACCACGGACGCAATATGCGGATACTCAGGCCGGCGCCTCCATCAGACAGGGACAATGTTCCCGACGAAACAAGCAGTTCGTACTTTCCCGGAGGAATATTCAGGTAGGAAACGACATTGCCGCCTCCGGCAAGGAAATTGACTTTGTCATCGTATCCTTCAAGCCTGTAGGCAAACGGAGTATGGCTTCCGCCCGAGAAATCGAATGTGGATACCGATACGGATATGCTGTTCAGCCGGTACGGGAGCACCATGGAAAGAATGGTTTTTCCGTCAGGACCGGCACTTCTTTTTATGAATCTGTTGTCCACCGATATTCCCGTAATGGAGACCGGAGCAGCATGGACACTGTCAAGGCTATCGGTATCGACCGTCAGGATACCGTCGTTGCAGCCTATGAAAACAGTATGGTCTCCGTCATAGTACAGAGTGTTGTACACGGCATCCTCCACTTGCAATGTCTGTATGGCTGATGTCCCGGTATCATATCTGGAAATACCGGCGTTGGAAATTATCCACAGATTTCCATTTTCCGGCTCCACATCGATTATTTTCCCGGACACCATATCCGCAGCGCGTGAAACAGTGCAGGTTTCCGGGTCAAGGCGGCAAAGTCCGGAATCGGTCGGAATCCATATTGTTCCTGTCCGGTCCATCTTCATTTTACCGATATCGTTGCTGCACAGACCGCTGTTTTCAGTCGTAAAACTGTCGACACCGCCTGTTCCCGCATTTATACGGCAGAGTCCCTTGTCATTTGTAGAAACCCATATGCTGCCTTCTCCGTCCACAAGCATGGAACTGATGAGATTGCTCGGCATCCGGCCGGTAAGAGAGCCCGTACCGTAATGCCGGTCTGCCATCAGGCTTTCGCGGGTCGAGTCCGGATTCAGCTTTTTCCTGTCCATACAGAAAATACCGTCGTCAAAAGTGCCTATCCACAGCATTTGTCTATCCAGGCTGTCTTCCGCAATGCTGTAGACCCAGTCCGACTTGTAGCTGCCGCTCGGCTCCATTATATCGTATCCGCACGTATGTCCCGTTTCAAGGTCGCAGGAAAAAAGCCCTCCATCCGTGGCAAGCCACATGTATCCATGGCGGTCCTCATATATATCCCTTATATTGTATCCCTGCAGCATTTCCTCACCGGAATATTTCCCGTTATCCTCCGTACAGACAATAACGCTTCTCGTCGTCCCGAGCCACAAGCGTCCGTTTTCATCCCTGCAAATATTCTGTACGTTGGCAGATATGTCCCAGTCGACTATTGACGCGAGTGAAATGAAACCGGATTTTTTCAACCCGGTCGCGACGCTTACGCCGTTTTCCGTAGCTACCCATGCCGTACCGTCACGGGTAAAATCCACCGCCCATATGAGATTGTCCGCCAGGGAATCCACTCTGCCCGGAATATGATAATAATGATCGATATTTTCACCCGGAACGTTATAGATAAACAGTCCGTTCTGCGTGGATATCCATAATTTTCCTTTTTTCAGTGTCAGATGCCGTATGACCTGGTCAAGAAGCATCCTCCAACTGCCGGAATCCGCATCGTATTCATACAGTCCCATGTTTGTACCGACATATGCCTTGCTTCCGTCTCCTCTGCACAGCCAGTACACCGACGAGGTTTCTCCAGGAACGGTTTCAGGGGCAGGTGTAGAATGGAACCTGCCCGTAGAATAGCTGTAAGTGCAGATGTATGTGCCGGCACCTATCCAGATGTCATCGCCGAACTGCATTATGGATGTGACATAATCGTCAGGCAGCCTGAACGCAGCATCTGCATTGGAATGGAATCTGGTCCACCGTCCGTCCCTATAAAGCAGGCAGCCTTTATTCGTAGCTATCCACAGACTGCCGTACCCGTCTTCGAATATATGCCTGACATACATTCCGCCGGTCCATTCTTCCGTATGGAAGCTGTCCGAATCCCTGTCATAGATACTTAGCCCGTCGGAAGTGCCTATCCACAGCCGGCCTCCGGAGTCCTCGAATATGTTCGTCACGCAGGAATTGCACAGACTTGTACGGTCCCCGGTAATATGGCAATATGAAATCATGCTGTAGCCGTCATACCTGTCAAGTCCTGCATCGGTTCCTATCCAGACATAGCCGGCGGTATCCTGACATACATCAAAGACTATTCTGCCCGAAAGTCCGTCCCTTATCGTGAGTGTTCTGAATTCGAGGGATGTATCTCCTGCCAGTACGGGACAAATGCAGACGGAATGCAATATCAGAAAAGCGATACTGATTTTCAACAGCTTTATCATATACATGTCCAAAAAGTTTCAGTCAGTGTCCAAAAAATGTCACACAATGTCCCTTTAGAGTTAAAAAAGGATGCTGGCATTGTCCGGATGTCCTGCAAAACTATAATAATTTTGTCAGAAACCAACTACATAACCAGTAATATATGAACTCTACCCACATTCTGAAATTCATCGTTTTCATGTCGGCAGCCGTTATTGCCCTGGCTGTTCCGGCTGCGGCCGATGCTCAGGATTCCGCTCGGGAAACGGTTTCCGGGACTGTGAC
>CALUQC010000020.1 GCA_944322805.1 uncultured Bacteroidales bacterium
ATGATGCCGCATCTGGCATTCGAGCCGGGATCTACCGCTGTCTTGACAAATTTCATCTCTTATCCTTTCTTTCGTTGTGGCTTACACCTATATTTTCATGCTGGCTCCCGCCAATGATATTGGCATACGCCAATGCGGTCTCGGCTTCAGCCGGTTCAATCCGCCAAAGGTAATAAGAAATCGGCTATCCGCAAACTGTTCACGCCTCGGCAAAACAAATAAATTTGTTCTGCTCTCGGCTTCTGCGTATATTTAGCCTGACGGCTACATATACTGTAGCGCCTCGGCAATGCAAAAGACCTTCGGCTGCATGCAAACTTTGTTTGCATTTGCCTTCGGCCTCTTGCATTGCTCTCGGCTTCTGCGTATATTTGTTTCGACATGCGGACAGGACTGTGACGAGTGTTGCCGGACATATTGCCGCAGGCCACATATATTAACAACATTCTTTTATGGATAAAGCGATACGTATCAGGCTGATCCTGATGAATTTTTTCCAGTGGGCCGTATGGGGCGCATATCTTACATCGATGGGCAGCTATCTGGTTTCCGTCGGTCTTGCTGAAAAAATAGGACTTTTTTATGCCATGCAGGGCGTGGTTTCCATTTTCATGCCGGCCGTCATAGGCATCATAGCCGACAAATATGTTCCCGCGCAGCGTCTCCTCGGACTGTGCCATCTTATAGCAGGGGCGGCGATGGTGGGAGCGGGCCTGTACGGACATTCTGCTGGCGCAGGAGTGCAGTTCCCTCTGCTGTTTTCACTGTACACGCTCAGCGTAGCCTTTTACATGCCTACCATTGCCCTGTCTAATTCAGTGGCGTTCAAGATACTGACGAAGAACGGCTTCGATACCGTAAAGGACTTTCCTCCGATCCGGGTCTTCGGTACAATAGGATTCATATGCAGCATGCTTTTCGTGAATTTCATGAAAGATGCGGACGGCATACAGTTCCAGCACACGTACAACCAGTTTTTCGTATCCGGAGCCGCCGGGCTTATCGTATTTCTCTACAGCTTTACACTCCCGGCCTGTCCTGTAAACAGGCAGCTGAAGTCCGGAAGCCTTGCCGAAGCGCTCGGATCCAAGGCATTCAGGCTTTTCAGGGACAGGGGCATGGCTACTTTCTTCATATTTTCGATGCTGCTCGGCGTGGCCCTGCAGATTACCAACGGTTTTGCGAATCCGTTCATTTCGCATTTCACGGAAGTGCCTGAATTCGCCGATACCTGGGGTGCTCGCAATGCAAACGCTCTGATTTCCATTTCCCAGATGTCGGAAACTCTCGGCATCCTGCTGATTCCGATAGCCATGAAATTCCTCGGAGTCAAGAAGGTAATGCTGACGGCCATGATAGCGTGGGTCTTCCGTTTCGGCCTGTTCGGTCTCGGAAATCCCGGGCCAGGTGTCTGGATGTTCATCCTTTCGATGATAGTCTACGGTGTCGCTTTCGATTTCTTCAACATTTCCGGCGCCCTTTATGTGGAGCAGCGGTCCTCTGACGAAATCAAGTCCAGCGCCCAGGGCCTGTTCATGCTGATGACCAACGGTATAGGCGCCACTGTCGGCACTCTCAGCGCCCAGGCCGTCGTAAATCATTTCGTATATAACGCCGCCGAACCGTCCTGGAGCACCGCATGGTACATCTTTGCCGGCTATGCCCTCCTCGTGGCCCTTCTTTTCGCCCTTTTCTTCAAGGACCCCGGCAAGGGCCCGTATTCGAAGGTGGCGTGATACGAGTCGCTGTCCAGGATTCTTTTTTGCAGTTTCTGTTCCGGGCTTGATTATTTGAATCATGCACGGAGCAGACGGCATATTATGCTGGAAATGTTCGCATCACCTGTTCATCCGTTTTATATGGCGCCGATAATTCCGGCCCGTATCTTTATTGCATGATGCGAATAAGCGAAAAAAATTTATAAATTTGTAACCTTTGTAAAAACGAACTTGACCGTGAGGCAGTCCGGAGCAGGGCTGGCAGCATGGTCTGACTTATTAAAACAATTAAAAGATGCAACACAAAGTAATCGATGTAGAGGACGTTGTCATCCGGTTCGCGGGGGATTCCGGAGACGGTATGCAGCTTACCGGCTCTCTTTTTGCGAACATGTCCGCGGTCTATGGCAATGAACTTTCCACATTCCCTGATTTCCCGGCAGAAATCCGGGCTCCCCACGGTACAGTATCCGGTGTGTCCGGTTATCAGGTGCATTTCGGCTCGGGTCATGTGACTACTCCGGGCGATTTCTGCGACATGCTCGTGGCGATGAATCCGGCAGCATTGAAGTCCAATGCGAAATGGCTGAAACGCACGGCTCTCGTGCTGATCGATGAAGACACTTTCGATGAGGAAAACATCCGGAAGGCCGGCTTCAAGACCGGAAATCCTGTCACGGAGCTGAAGATCGAGGACCGTACCGTCATCGTTTCGCCTATTACTACCCTGACCGCTGAAAGCCTGAAAGACAGCGGACTCGACCAGAAGACGGTCCACAAATGCAAGAACATGTTCACCCTCGGGATGGCTTCCTTTATTTACAACCGCCCGATCGAGCACATATTCGACTATCTCGAAAAGAAATTCGGAAAAAAACATCCTGAACTGATAGGACCGAACAAAAAGGTCCTTACGGACGGCTATAACTATGCTTCGAATATCCAGGCTATCGCCAATACCTATACCGTTGCTCCGGCGAGGATGGCAAAAGGCCTGTACCGCAATATTACGGGAAATCAAGCCATTGCCTGGGGATTCCTTGCGGCATCCGAGAAGTCCGGCAGACCGCTGTTCTGCGGCTCCTATCCTATCACTCCGGCTACCGGCATTCTCGAGGAACTTGCCATACACAAATATCTCGGGGCCAAGACCGTCCAGGCAGAAGACGAGATCGCGGGCGTATGTACGGCCATAGGCGCGGCATTTGCCGGAGACCTGGCAGTAACTACCACCTCGGGACCGGGACTTTCCCTGAAATCGGAGGCTCTCGGGCTTGCCGTAATGACGGAACTTCCTCTTGTGGTCGTGGATGTCCAGAGGGCCGGTCCTTCTACCGGTATTCCTACGAAAACGGAACAGACTGATCTCGCCCAGGCATTGTATGGGCGTAATGGCGAGTGTCCAATGGTCATCATTGCCGCACATTCGCCGGCACATTGTTTCGATGCCGCCTTTACGGCTGCCAAAATCGCCCTCGAACATATGACTCCTGTCATCCTTCTTTCCGAAGGTTTCCTCGGCAACGGCTCCGAGCCGTGGCTGATTCCTTCCATGAAGGATTATCCCGAAATACATCCGCCGTATGCTTCCGCCGAAGATTCGCCTTTCAAACCTTTCGTCAGGGATGAGGCGACTTATGCACGCAAATGGGCATTCCCTGGTCAGAAAGGTTTCGAACACAGGGTGGGAGGTCTGGAAAAATCGCCTCAGGGCGTACTTTCTTCCGACCCGGCAAATCATGAACTGATGGTCCGCAACAGGGCGGAGAAGGTGGCCCGTGTGGCAGATGTTATCCCGCAGCTCGAAACAGACGGCCCGGCAAAAGGCAAAGTCCTTGTCGTAGGCTGGGGCGGAACTTACGGGCATATACTCTCGGCTGTACATGAAGTCCGCAAGTCCGGCAGGGAAGTCAGCTATGCGCATTTCGACTATATCAATCCTCTTCCGAAAAATACCGGAGAGGTGCTCGGCGGTTTCGAAAAGATTCTCGTGTGCGAACTGAACGGAGGACAGTTCGCGGACTGGCTCAGATCGAAATTCCCGGGACATGACTATATTCAGTGCAACAAGGTGCAGGGACAGCCTTTCCTTGTGCAGGAAATCGTCGATGCAATAGAAAACGTGTTATAAATCAAGACATCATTATGGCAAAATATACTTTTCAGGATTTCAAGAGCGATCAGGAGGTGAGATGGTGCCCGGGGTGCGGAGACCATGCCGTCCTGGCTGCATTGCAGAGGGTCATGCCGCGGGTAAGCGAAGCCTTGGGCTGCGAAAAGGAAGATTTCGTGGTAGTCTCGGGCATTGGCTGCTCTTCCCGTCTGCCTTATTATATGAATACGTACGGCTTCCACAGCATACACGGACGTGCGACAGCCATATCCACCGGCATCAAGGTGGCAAATCCAAAACTCGTGGTATGGCAGGCGTGCGGAGACGGCGATGCCCTTGCCATCGGAGGAAACCACTTCATCCATGCCGTCAGGAGAAATGTGGACATGAATATCATATTGTTCAACAATCAGATATACGGATTGACGAAAGGCCAGTATTCTCCTACGTCCAAATTCGGCGCCGTGACAAAGACATCGCCGTACGGGACGGTAGAATATCCGTTCAATCCCGGCAGTCTCGTGCTCGGGTCCAAAGGCACTTTCTTCGCCCGGAGCCTCGACAGCGAACTTAAACTGAATGAGGAAATCATGTTCCAGGCAGCCATGCACAAAGGTACGTCCGTGATGGAAATGCTGACGAACTGCGTGATTTTCAATGACGGGGCGCACAAGGAAATTTCAGACAGGGCTACCCGTGCCGACCGGACCATCGTACTGAAACACGGTGAAAAGATGATTTTCGGCAAGGACAGGAACAGGGGACTCATGCTTGACGGGCTGAAACTTAAGGTGGTGACCATAGGTGAGGATGGAGTGACGGAGGATGATATTCTGACACATGATGCGCATAGTGACAATATCGGGCTGCATACCATGCTTGCCGATATGAAATATCCTGACTTCCCGGTGGCCTTGGGCGTCATCAGGGACGTGAAGGATGTGACCTATGACGAATCTGTCCAGGCCCAGGTGGAGGACGTGACCCGGAAGGCCCGTATAAAATGCGTGGACGACCTGCTGAGGAGCGGCTCCGTATGGGAAGTCCAGTGACGGAATACGTTAACATTTGGCCTGTCATGAAGGATGAAAGATTTGTCCGTTATGACAGGCCGAAAACCATATAATTATGAAGACAGCTGAAATTATGGCCGGACTGAGGGTCAGGCATGCGAATGAAAAGGAGTATCTGCAGGCAGTGCAGGAAGTGCTTGAAACCATCGAGGATGTCTATAACAGCCATCCGGAGTTTGAAGAAGCAAAGATCATAGAGAGGCTTGTGGAGCCGGACAGGATTTTCACTTTCAAGGTGACCTGGATAGATGACAGCGGCGAGATTCAGACTAATACCGGTTACAGGGTACAGTTCAATTCCGCAATAGGTCCTTACAAAGGCGGGCTTCGTTTCCATCCTTCGGTCAATCTGTCCATCCTTAAATTCCTCGGATTCGAGCAGATTTTCAAGAATGCCCTGACGACTCTGCCGATGGGCGGCGGCAAAGGCGGCTCGGATTTCAATCCAAAGGGAAAATCGGACGCCGAAATCATGCGTTTTTGCCAGGCTTTCATGTTGGAGTTGTGGAGGAACATCGGTCCGGATACGGACGTGCCGGCGGGTGATGTAGGTGTAGGCGGACGCGAGATAGGCTATCTTTTCGGCATGTACAAGAAGCTGGCACGCGAACATACAGGCGTGCTTACCGGCAAGGGAATGACCTGGGGCGGCTCTCTTATCAGACCTGAAGCTACCGGATTCGGTGCCGTGTATTTCGTGCAGCACATGCTCCATCTGCAGAACAAGGATATAAAAGACAAGAAGGTGGCGATATCAGGATTCGGCAATGTAGCCTGGGGCGCTGCGACAAAGGCAACGCAGCTGGGAGCTCATGTAATAGCGATTTCCGGTCCTGACGGGGCGATATATGATCCGGAAGGAATGAACGACGAGAAGATAGCTTACATGTTGGAGCTCCGCCGCTCCAACAATGATGTCGTGGCTCCTTTCGCAGACAAGTTCCCGAGCGCCACGTTCTATCCCGGCAAAAAGGCCTGGAGCATAAAATGTGACATAGCCATGCCTTGCGCCTATCAGAACGAACTGAATGGAGATGATGCGAAGGAACTCATAGCCAACGGCACATGGTGCTGTGCGGAAGTTTCCAATATGGGATGTACGCCGGAAGCCATTGCGGAGTTCCAGAAAGCGAAGATCCTCTTTGCTCCGGGCAAGGCGGTGAATGCCGGTGGTGTGGCTACATCGGGGCTGGAAATGACGCAGAATGCGATGCATATAAGTTGGAGTGCGGACGAAGTCGACAAAAAGCTGCATGAGATAATGTCGAATATCCATCATTCATGCGTCCAGTACGGCAGGCAGCCGGACGGCTATGTAAACTATCTCAAGGGTGCGAACATCGCCGGATTCATGAAAGTGGCCACGGCCATGCTGGAACAGGGCGTGATCTGATAATTTTCCATATTGAGACAGATGACGGCTGCCATTGAAAAATTCAATGTGAAGCTATGTATCATGCTTCCGTTGATTATCGCGGTGACGCTTATACTGTGGTTCGTCCCTGCCGGCTTCTACGGCATGGACGGACTTACTGTTGTGGAACAGCGTACCATTGCGATTTTTGTATTTACCGCTCTGATGTGGATGTTTGAGGTGATACCTACCTGGACTACATCGGTCATTTCCATTGTCATCATGCTGCTGACAATATCCGACAGCAGCGTCTGGTTTCTCCGGCAATCGTCCGACGGGACGGATATCGGAAAATTCGTAAGTTACAAGGCCATTCTCGGGACCTTTGCCGATCCTGTGATAATGCTTTTCCTCGGAGGTTTCGTCCTTGCCATTGCCACGACGAAAGTCGGGCTCGACGTCCAGCTGGCGAAAGCCCTGCTCAAGCCGTTCGGCAAGAAGTCGGAGTTCGTGTTGCTCGGCTTCCTGATGGTCATAGGCCTGTTTTCCATGTTTATGAGCAATACGGCTACGGCTGCGATGATGCTTACGTTCCTGGCTCCGGTACTCAGGATGCTGCCTCCTGACGGGAAAGGCCGCGTTGCCCTGGCATTGTCCATCCCCATTGCCGCGAATCTCGGCGGCATCGGCACTCCTATCGGCACACCTCCTAACGCCATTGCCCTCGGCTATGTGAACGACACCTTGCACATGGGCATAGGTTTCGGTGAATGGATGCTGGTGATGGTGCCTTACGTGATAGTGATGCTTCTGATTTCCTGGGGCCTTCTGCTGTTTTTCTTCCCGTTCAAACAGAAAACGATAGAACTGAGGATAGAAAATACGCACGAGAAGACATGGCGGACTTATGTGGTATATGTCACGTTTGCCGCTACGATATTGCTGTGGATGCTGGACAGGGTGACGGGAATAAATTCCAATGTAGTGGCTATGATTCCGGTGGGCGTGTTCTGCGTCACGGGAGTCATTACCAAAGAGGACCTGAAGGAGATAAACTGGAGCGTGCTGTGGATGGTGGCCGGCGGGTTCGCCCTCGGTCTTGCCCTGCAGGATACGGGACTTGCCGAGCGGATAGTGAATTCCATTCCGTTCGGATCGTGGTCTCCTGTCATCGTGGTCCTGGTATCAGGCTTCATCGGATATTTTATATCGAACTTCATATCGAATACTGCGGCTGCGAATCTTATCGTGCCTATCATTTGTGCCGTAGGTGTGGGAATGGGGGATACCTTGCTGGCCGTGGGCGGCATCAAGACGCTTTTGGTGG
The DNA here is from genome assembly GCA_944322805.1 of uncultured Bacteroidales bacterium. Lineage (GTDB taxonomy): Bacteria > Bacteroidota > Bacteroidia > Bacteroidales > UBA932 > Cryptobacteroides. The sequence continues at coordinate 7,586 of CALUQC010000020.1, forward strand.
GCGTAGCCCTGTCGACGTCGCTCGCGATGCTGTTCCCGATAAGTACGCCGCCTAATGCCCTGGCCCATTCGACCGGTCTCGTGACTACCAAAGACATGACGAAAGTGGGTATTCTTATAGGTGTTATAGGTTTTGTCTTAGGCTATGCAATGCTGATATTTATCGGCATCTGACCTGCCGCACCGTCGAGCCGGGCCTCACGCACCACTGACAAGCCGGACCTCCCGCACCATTGACATGTCGAGTCTCCTGCTTCATTGTCATGTCGAGCGCAGTCGAGACATCTGTTTGTTAAACTGTTACAATCATAATCATGAAAAAAATCATACCGCTCTTTTTATTGTCAGCACTCCTTTTTCCCGCCCTGTCCCTGAAGGCCGGGACGAAAGAGGAAAATGTGAAGGATGAACTGAAAAATCATTTCCAGTTTTACGGATTCGTGAGGAATTTTTTCGCGTTCGATACCCGTGAGAGTGTGGCGAGCCTCGGCGATCTGTTCTATTATCTTCCCAAGGATGTGGCCATGAACGAGGACGGATCGCAGGATCTTAACGAACAGACATCGTTCCGCTTCCTGGCCCTGACCACCCGTCTCGGACTGGACGTGTACGGCTACCGTGTCGGGAGAACGAGTTTCGGTGCCAAGGTGGAAACGGATTTTTATGCCGGGATTACAGGGGTGTCCGGTACGGCGCAACTCAGGCTTCGCCAGGCTTATCTGACCATAGACTGGGATGATTTGAGGCTCGGCAGGGATGACATGGCAGCCGTGAATCTGAAGATAGGTCAGGCCTGGCATCCTATGGCTGCCGACCAGCCTCATGTACTGGCTCTCGAGACAGGGACTCCGTTCAACCCGTTCAGCCGTACTCCGCAGGTCCTGATGGATGCTTCTCTCGGAAAGCATTTCGTACTGTCGGCAGGGGCCATATGGCAGATGCAGTATCAGTCTGCAGGTCCTGCCGGTGCTTCCGCCGATTACATCAAATATGCCTGTACGCCTGAGGGATATTTAGGCCTGACGTACAAGGCTGGCGGCTTTCTTGCCAGGGCCGGGCTCAGTATCCTGAGTATCAAGCCGCGGAGGACTGGAACGGAAAGATATTGGGATGCTTCCGCGGAGGTCATGTCGGAGCGGACGGTAAAGGTGTCCGACAGGATAACTACCTGCTCTCCCTATCTTTACCTGCAATATAAAAAGGGCGTTTTCGAGGCCAAGGCCAAGACTGTTTTCAGCCAGGCCGGCGAACACATGAATCTGATGAGCGGATACGGGATTTCGTATATGGGTCCGGCCGATGCGTCGGCAGAATATGACGGACATTATGAATATGTGCCGCTCAGGGCTTCATCCACATGGGCTTCCGTTTCGTATGGGAAAAAATGGCAGGTAATGCTAATGGGAGGATATGTCAGGAATCTCGGTACGGCTGAGCCGCTTGTGACAGATGCGAAAGAAGGCTCGACTGACTATGTGGACGCGGACCATGTCTATTTCAGCAAGAACGGCTTTTCGAATCTGAATGCCATGTGGCGCATCGTTCCGACGGTGGCCTATAATTTCGGAAAATTCACCGTCGCCATGGAACTGAATGTTACGAGCGCGCAGTACGGCGACTACAAGGAATTGCAGGTGCAGGGCGCAGACGGTCCTGAAACCCGGAGGTTCCTTTCCGCTTCTGACGGATTGGCTGCGGAAAATCTCCATTGGGTTACCAATCATCGCCTCCAGATGATGATCCGCTACACGTTCTGACGAAGCATGGCTTTCCGAAGTTGAGCCTGCTTTATTGCTATCCCGGCCACCGCCTCCCTTCCTTGTCATCTCGAGCGCAGCCCTCTCTCCCAGTCATCTCGAGCGTAGCCGCAGGCGGAGTCGAGAGATCTACCCCACGCATTCCCGTCAGATTTTTCTGAATTTTTATATTCTTTTTCTCTTTTCGACGTCTTTTTCCCTTTACATGCTGCATCTTCGCCTTCGGGAATTCTCCTTTTCACCGGCCCGTGATTCCGCCGGAGAAAAGTATCGGGAATTCCATTGGAAAGAATGTTAAATTATCTAAATTTGTCAGAGCCATGAAAGAGAAAGAGGCAGGAGAAAATGCAGGAAGAAAGATTGTCGAGATTGCGGGGAGGAAAGTCAGGTACATCGACCCGTTGACGGACTGGGGCTTCAAACGGCTGTTCGGGACAGAGGCGAACAAGGAGATACTTTCGGGTTTCTTAGAGGTGCTGTTTCCGGACAAGGTCATACGGGATATCCGTTATCTTAACCCGGAGCAGTTGGGACTGACCCGGGAAGACAGGAAATCGGTATTCGACGTGTGCTGCAAGACGGACAGCGGAGACGAGTTCATCGTTGAGATGCAGAAGGAGCGTCAGACGTATTTCCGAGACAGGGCACTGTACTACTCGACCTACCCGTTGCGGGAGCAGGGGCGGAAGGGAGACTGGAGCTATAGGCTGACACCGGTGTATATGGTGGGGATACTTGACTTCACGCTGGACCATCCGACCGGGAACGGGACGGGAGAGAAAGGAATGGAGGAGAAGCTGATCTACCGGTATTCGTTAAGGGAGAGTGAGACGGGCGAGGAGATGACGGAAAACGACAGAAAGAATGCCCTGGATTACGCCCGACAGGAAGGCCGTCAGGAAGGAATAGCCAAAGGTCACCAGGCAGGTTTGGCGGAAGGCGAAAAGAAAGGCCGTCAGGCAGCAGC
>CALUQC010000021.1 GCA_944322805.1 uncultured Bacteroidales bacterium
CTGATCTGGAATGAAGCTGCGCTGCTGGGCTCGCCTGAACTTGACAGGACAGTCAGTCCGGGAGTCTGCCCTTGCAGGGCCTGGTCGAAACTGGCGGCAGGTACGTCCGCAAGTTTTTCCGATTTGACAGTCGATACCGAGCCGGCTATGGTCCCCTTCTTTCTGACCCCGTAGGCTATCACGACCACATCGTCAATGGTGTGGGTCTCGCTCTCGAGCCTGACATTCCACACGGCGTCTTCCGCGGGAACAGTGAAGGTACGGTCCGAATAGCCGAGACAGGAAGCCGTAAGCACGGCCCCCGCATCGACGGAAATAGAGAATTTCCCGTCAATGTCGGTAATGACGGCATTCAGCTCATCCGCCAGGACGGCCGCTCCGGGGAGGGGCTGTCCATCTTCCGCCGAAAACACCGTTCCGCTCACCGTCACCTTTTCCTGTGCAAAGGCGGGCAGGGTGCAGAGCGAAACCAGCATTGCCAGCAGAAGAATCGGATTTTTTAAGTTCGTCTTCTTCATACGATTTACTGTTGCAATAAAAAAGTCATAATCACCGCGAAAGTATCAGGTATGACAATTTTATTCAACGCGTAACCGCAGGAAGTCCCGAATTCAATGACTGAAACCGCAAAATTGGCTGCTGAAGCGGTCCTTTCGGGACCTTTGCCCCCGCACCTCTGTCTCCATACTGCCTTCCAGGACAAAAAAGAGGCGCCCGGAAAAGTTTCCGGACACCTTAAAAAACGGCTTTTTCAAAAGACCTGGCTATTTTGCTCCCTGGCCCGCCGCAAACCTGAACGGAAATGCCGGATATCCGAGAGTATTTTCAAGATTGGTCTCAATGTAATTCCTGTATGCATATCTGACTTCGGCCGGAACTTTAACCTTGTCGGACGAAACCACGACCATGGGTTTTCCCTTGATTATGGAGGCTTCGGCCTTATGGAATATGCCGTCCGCCCCTGCCAGCTCGAAACCTTTGATGTCATCATTGTCTTTCAATCCGTAGCCGGCATTGTCGAATGTAACGAAAACTTTCCCGCCGGCGAACTCTGCCTTGGATACCTTCATTCCGGAAGCATCGGGAATATCGATGGAATAGGCTTTGCGACAGGCTTCCACCGCAGCCCTGCGGCCGACAATGTCTTTTGCAGGAGGATGGATACGGTACTTGAGTCCGATGTCGGTCGTAGCCACGACCGCGGAATTCCGTATGAGCTCCGAAGCCTTGAGCTGTGCATCGACCAGTTCCGGTACGGAAAGTCCGTCCGGGTCGTTTTCATATGCGTAGGGAGCTATCTGGACGTAGATGAACGGCATGTCCGCATCGTAGTCTCCCCACTGTTCCCTCCAGCAGGACACCATGGCAGACATCAGTCCGGAATAAGCCCCGGGATTATCCCTGTTCGACTCGCCCTGATACCACAGGAAACCTTTTGCAGTATATCCGGCCACCGGAGCGAGCATTCCGTTATAAAGGAGTCCGCATTTGGAAATTCCGCGTATGCCGGGATCCGAATTTATCTTCTCGACATCATATCCGAACTCGGCAGACAGAATCTCCTTTGGAATCCAGGCTTCTATTTTGGAGGACGATCTGCTCGTGCATATGATTCCCACCGGTACGCCCGTCATGTCGGCCAGTGCAGTTGCGAAATACCATGCCGTGGCGCTGATTCCCATCACGGACCCCGGGTCCGGAATCACCCATTTGCCGCGGAAAGCACCGCGGGGTGTCTCCGATTCGTATCTTTCCACTGTAATGGCCCTCACCTTGTCCTTATATAAAGAGGCTTTGAGTGCCTGGTCAAAAGCTCCGGAAATCTCCTGCTGGTAATATCCCCTCATTGTCATCTCCATGTTGGACTGACCGGAGCATATCCATACCTCGCCTATCAGCACATTGCGTATCACGGCTTCGGAACCGTTGTCGGAAATCCTGATGGTATGCGGCTCGTATGATGCCGCCGGAGTAGGTATGGAAACCTTCCATTTCCCCTTTGTCACCGGTACTTCCACCGCTTTGCCGAGCCAGTCCGCCGAAACTGTCACCTTGCTGCCCGTCGCCTGGCCCCAGATGGCGGCGGAAGAATTCTGCTGCAGGACCATGTTGTCGGAAAAAAGGGCCGGAAGAAGCACCCTTGCCTGCGCTTCATATTGGAGAAGCGCAAGCATGGACAGAATAATAATACCGTAGTGCTTCATTTTGCTCAGAATTTCTTCACAGCCCGGAACAGAAGATTTTCGGCAGAGTCCGAAAGTTTCTTGACACCGTCGGACGGACCGCTGAAACTGTTGAAACTCAGGCTCATGACCTTATTGCGTTTCTGAGGGTTCTCGGTGGATGAATAATATACGGCGCTCATGTTTCCACCTTTGGAAGATACATGGACGGAATTCGAAAGCGGAGTTCCGCCTGCCGCCTCGATTTTTTTGTTTAACGCCCTACGCTGTGCATTCGTGGTCCCCCATGCTTCCCGCAGCGCCTCAAGTTCTCCGATAGCAGGAATGTACCAACCCTCTCCGAGCGACGCAGCCCACTGAAAGGCAGGGTATCCGTTGAACTCAGGCTCGAGCACCATGATGATGTCGCTGTTCATCTGGCCGTCATTTTCATCATCGGTATAGTCCGCACCTCCCACCGTGCTCCACTTGAGGTTGCGCCCTTCCTGAAGGCTGAAAATCTTGCCATGCTTTCCGTCTTCGGAAACTTCGAACACTATTCCCTCCACGCCGGAAGCATCGGAAAGGTCGGCATCCGGGTTTGGATAGTAGTCGCCTACCTTGTAAGTCTGTGCCGAAAGAGCTGCCGAGACCGTCGTTGCGGCAGCAATAAGAAATAATCGTACTGTTTTCATTGCTTTATGGTATTAAAATTTTTTTACTGCCCTGTACACGCAACCGTTAGAATCGGAACTGTTTTTCAATGCCCCGGTCAAAAGGTCCGCGGCAGAGGATGCCCTTTTGAAATTCACGGCATATACGCGGTTCCTCTGGCTGCCGCCTTCCCCGTCAGGTATGTCGTATTCGGTAGAAGAATAATAGAAATATTCCGAAAACGGAGTGCCTGATACATCCAAAAGTTTGTTGTTCAAAGCATTCTTCTCTGTACTCAGGTCCCCGCGCAAGGTATGGATGGCTACAAGTTCATTCACTGCAGGGATATACCACCCCTCGCCGAGGGATGCCGCCCAGTCGAATGCCGGATACTGGATTGATGACGGGTCGGCATTCTCGAGTCCGCTTATGATATCGGAATTGGCCTGCCCGTTGTCCTTGTCATCCGTATTGTTCACCGTACCTGTCAGGCTCCATTTCAGATACGCACCTTCATCAAGGCTGAATATTTTACCGTGCTCGCCGGTTTCGTCTACTTCGAATACGATGCCTTCAACTGCCGCTACGGATTCGGGATCGTCCGTATCCACTTCCGGATTCGGATAATAATCCCCTATCTTGTAACTCAGCTTGCCGTCGTAGGCTAAAGGAGACTTGCTGTATATGACACCTCCCTCTATTACCTGGTCCTTCACGATTTTCGTAAACATGGAGCCGTCCGTTGCGTATATGTCAATTCTCATTTCGGCGTATGTGCCGCTTTCCGTCACTTTCGCGCCGTTCGACACGGTGTTTGCAAGGCATATGTTGAATTGGGTAGGTGTCGACGGATCATTGCCGAGCGTAACTCCGCCCACGTTGTAGGTGATCCGTGTCTGCGTGTTCGTGCCGTTTTTCACCCGCGGCATGCGTTCCAGTGCAGGGTCCACCACGAATACCCCTGAAGCAGGCTCATCGGTAGTCACGATAATTTTTTCTATTGCCACATTTTTCTCACTGTACAGATTTATCCGTAATATGCCGCTTCCATACATGAATTTCACGTCGGAAGGGTCCGTAAAGGCATGGGCATACATGGGTATGATCCCATCCTCTATTCCGTCCGGAACATAATTCTGTACTGAAGGATAGTCGAAGTAAATGTACTTTTCACCTTCCTTTGTATAACTCGAAGCGGGATAGGCGGCATACATTACTGTGCCGGTCAGCGGAGTGTCGGAAGTAAAGACGGCCGATTTTTCTCCGGCTCCGGAAGAAATAGTGAATTCATGGAGAGATATGGAATACGGCTTCCCGGAAAATGCTGGATCAGCGGCAACATTTATGGCGTCGCCTTCCGACCATAACATTTCAAGACCGACAAGGGTGGTTTTGGAAGAAGAGGCAGGGGCTGCGGTCCTCGCCTCGATAGTATCGAACGTCACCGGACATTGCCCGTTTTCGGGCAGTCCGCACTCATCTTTTGCGCATCCTGCCAGCATTGCCAGCACGGCAGGCAGAAATATCGTTTTCTTCATATCCGTACGTTTTACCAGTTTTCTTCTACGATAGTAAAGTCATCAAGCTGCTGCGATGAAATATCGCTTGTCGCAAATCCTCCTTCCGGTTGCAGAAACAGGATCTGAATTTCTGGAGATAAGTAATCCGTGTTCATGATTATGTAGTGTTAAAATACCTTTATAGCCCTGTACAGCAGGTTTTCCTGAGTATCCGAGGATTTTTTGACACCGCTCACCGGGTCTCCGTCCGAAGTCGAGAAACTCAGACTCCATATCTTGTTGCGCGTGCCGGAATCCTCTGTCGAGGAATAGTAATATGCAGACTGCTCCTTTCCCTTGGAAGAAACGTAAACCGACGAGGAAAAAGGTACGGCTCCTATCGCCGTGAACTTTGCGTTGAACGCATCCCTTTCCGCTGTAGTCGCGCCCCATGCTGAACGCATCTGTTTCACTTCGTCTATGGCCGGAATATACCATCCTTCACCGAGTCCGGCACACCATGCGAAAGCCGGATATTCCCCGAAATCCGGGTCCTTTTTCATGACTGTCTGGAAATTCACCATACCGTCTGCCGTATCGTCAGTATAGTCCGCAGCACCCGTGGTATTCCATTTCAGCATGGACCCCTCCTCGAGGCTTACGATTTTTCCGTGCTGCCCGGTCTCATCCACATAAAAGACCACACCTTCGACTGCCGCCGCGGCATCAGGGTCAGACACGTCCGCATCAGGGTCAGGATAATAATCCCCGACTTCATAGACCGTCGGACGGTACGGTTCCAAGACCGTTCCTGTGCTGCCGTCATCCGGTCCGACCACGGCCGACCGGCTTTCATCGGAAAGATCGAGAGAGATTTTCAGGGCAAATTCCGTATCGTTGTTTCCCACATTTGCGAGAGCCGTGTCGAAAGTCAGGGTTTCATCATTCTGCCCGTTTTTCGACAGGACGACATCCATGGAAAAGGCCTCCGATGCAAAGCCGAAAATCCTCGCCTCGGCCGTCATTTCCCCTTCCGCACCACCGTCCTGCAACTGCATTTCGAGAGCCGAAGCCGCAAAGCGCCTGTTGTATTCTGCATCTATCGAGGTCGCCACACCGTGAATCATGACTTTTACAGCATCATAGCCGTCTGCATTTGAGACAATGACATTCACCTTTCTCGTTCTGTCCTCCAGGAACAGGGTACAGTCCGAAGTCTCTGCCGCAGCTACCTGGAAATCAATCATTCCGGTATAGACTGATCCGGCGATATCCGTACTTTCAGAAGATATGACCGTACCGTTTGCATTGACATAGTCCACTCCGGCATATGCCACGAACCTGTTCTGCCCTGAAGGAAGCGTCATGACGACAGGCTCTCCGCTTCCGGTCGCGACAGTATCGATGCCCGGTACGATGACGGTGCAGGCGGTCGGAGCTCCCGGTGAAACCACGGTCAGGACTACAGTCCCGTTGTCATAAGCGGAAGAATCGTAAACATCTTCGGAACATGCCAACAGGACAATTCCCGCAGAAGCGGTTATGAGAAATCTACTCCAGTTCATTTTTCGACTGTTTTGTCACTTCACTCCGTGAAATGATATCATAATACTTGTCATACAGTTCCCTGCACACTTCCACAGGGTCTCCGGAAGGCTCCGACATGAACTCAAGGCTGTCATCGGTCACCCATTCCCATCCCCATTCGCGTATATCGTCGTAGAAAGCCTTTTCATCCCAGGCTTTTCCTTCCTCCATCGCAGAATCGGTCTGTCTGAAAAATTCCTCCCACCTGCCCTTGTAGTAGGTACCCATAAGGCCGTTCCAATGCCGGCAGGAATAGTCGCTTATGTCAGCAACATCCTTTCTGCCCCAGACAGATACCAGATTCTTGGCATTCCGCATGTAAAGCACGCGTTCTTCCTCGTTTTCGGCCCATTTTTCCGCATCGTTCACCCACTTGCCAAGCAGGAATTCCTGTCTTGTACCGAGAAGCCGGTCCATATCCGTTATAAGCTCTATAAAGCGTCCATAAAGAAGCCTGTATGTCTCGAGGTCTCCGGCATACCATGTATATGCTATCTGGCGGTGGAGCGCAGTTCCGTAGTTCGCGAGTGCCTGCCTGGTCACATCCACAAGATCATATTCGAATCCGTTGCTGCCGGCCAGGCTGTCCGAAGCCGCTATCATGCAGGACCATGCCGGAATAAAGTCCCTGTTGTCATAATAGACGAGATCAGTCCAGGTCCACGCCGAATTTTCATTGAAAGTAGGTCTTCCGGTGATCATGGATTCCGCCGGGCCCTGATCCTTTTTGTTCGACCTGTAAACGGTCTTGAGCAAAATATCCCAGGCTTTCGATGCCGAAGCGTTCTTTTGTCCGTAACGTCTCGAAACATAACCTTCGATATACTTTGCCGGGTCTATCCTTTCATCGCTCCATACATGTTCCAGCATCATCTGGTAGACGACCGGATTCTGTTCGATAGCCTCCATCGTAAGGCCGATACCGCTCAGATTGCCTTTTTTTCCGTCCTTGAGAATCCTTGCCGGCTCGAAGCCTATGACGGGCAGTTTGCCGAACAGGCCGTTGTTCCCGCCGAAATTGTGAAGCATGTTCCATATCCATGTCTTGCCGTAGTACGCATCGGTATCCCTCCATCTCGGTCTGTTTTCCGAATACAGTTCCAGGATTATCATTCTGTCATCCGGTACGGCGCCGAGAAAGGCCTGCATGCGCTCCGGTGTCCAGAATTTCCGACCGTCGGCACTTACGAAAAGCCAGCCCTGCATAACCCACACCGCATCGGGGTCCATGCCTTTCATCGATTCGTAGACCGCGGACGAAGTTCCGGCAAGATACGAAGGGTCGCCCGACGGAGGCATCATTTCATTGAATATGTCGGATGAATAATAATGTGAGGTGCCGTAAACTTTCTCCTGCTCTTTCAGGAACGCCTGTCCTATTTCCCTGAAACGTTTGTCGTTGGGATTCAGCATATAGGTGCAGTATCCTTCCTGGCCATGCCAGAACACGCTGTCTATCTGCGCATCGGGATGTGCGCGCACATAGCTTTTGGGAACATGTCCGGTAAATGCAGGCAAAACGGGCATCATGCCGAGGCTGCTCTCCCTTTCCAGTATCTTTTTCTGCAACTGTTCGTGCGAATCTATCCAGGACTGGGGAAGCGGACCGCCGTGGGCGTCCATGTTGTTCATGTAGAACCATCCGAAATAAGCAGGTCCGGTAAAGAAGTCCCCGAGGTCCGAATCCGTCAGGCCCATGTTCCTGTAGACTCTCTGCCACACCGCTTCCTGCCCGGTTATGGCAAGCGGCATGTTGATGCCGTTCAGCGCCATCCAGTCGATTTCGCGCTGCCAGCGGTCCCAGTCCCACCATGCCATGGAATAGCTGAATGTGCAGTAATTCAGATAATACCTGTACTTGTGCGGAGACACTTTTCTCACCGGCTCGATATCCTTCGGGAAGGTTTCCGGATAGCCGCATCCAGGACCGTTCCAGGTGAGTTCGAAATTGCAGTAGTTTTTCAGGTACCAGTTGTATGCTGACGCTGCCGAGACACCGTTGTTGCCCGAGAGGATAATCTTTTTCCCGTCAGACGACACTTCGAATACGTCCTTGCCGTCTTCGTCAGGGATGAACTTCACGTCGAAATGGGCGGATGCTCCGGGAACGACTCGTTCTATCAGGTCCATTACCGCCTTTTTGTCCGGACGCGGGCTGTTCCTGACCTGGGCCGCCGCCAAGACCGGCAAGATGAGTGCGGCTGCCGCCGCAATAATTGATTTTCTTATTTCTGCCATATTCATCATTTTTCCATTAACCACTCTAAGTTGAACATATAGTGAAGTGCACTCGTGCACAGATGTATCATGTTGTCCGGTCCCTGGGTCACGGCAAGATAGCCTTTCGGCTCGGCATGGGTCACGTCCGACAAGAACCAGCCCGTAAATGCTCCGCCGTCAAGATAGCGTCTGGTACCGTCTGTCAGGAGCTTTTTCACAGGCCAGGTCTTTCCCTCGTCAAAGGACAGGGCGGCATACATGCCGTAGCCCCGGTATTCGCCATCCCTGCCTGAAAAGGCCATGCCTTCGATATTCCTGTAGTCAATGCTTGCGTCCGTAAAGGATATCATCATGAGAGGGCCTTCATTAAGCCGTTTCAGGACAAGACGCTGTCCGCTCGACACGGGCGGGAATTCCGTAGCATGATAGGTCCAGGTCTTTCCCATGTCATGAGAGATGCTTGCCGGCATGCGCGGCTTTCCGTCCTTTACGATGTTGTCATCCCTTCCGAAAGCCAGCAGCGAACCGTCCGAGAGCTGAACTACGCCGGCGTGTATTCCGGCTATCCTGTGTCCCGTGCCGTTTTCGGTGAAAACGGGGACTTCCGTCTCATGCCCTGCGTCGCTTCGCTCCCATGTTTTGCCTCCGTCCATGGAGATATGGAGTATGGAGCCTCCCCTGACGGTGTGTGTGGCATCGCACGGCTGCACTATATACCCTTCGGCTGTCCTTATCGTGCCCGCAATAACCTGATTTCCGGGCTCATGTTCCGGGTTGACGAAGACAGGGGCCGACCATGTACGCCCATCATCCGCACTCGTTCTCATCACAAGGGCAAGGTGTCCCCACGTGCCTGCCGCTTCCACACCGTTGAAATGGTACAGCAGTCCGCTTTCGCCGTCATAATACAGGGATGAACCTGTCATGTTCCTGTCCGCCGCCTTGAAAAAAAGTTCCGGTGAAGACCACTCGCCTTTTGCCGGGTCATAGCGGCTTGACAGCACGGTCATTTCCCTGTCCTTCTCGTTTTCGGCTGAAAACCATATTGCGAGAAGGCTGCCATCTCCGAGCCATGTCACCGCAGGACAATGATTGTGAGTGAACATGTACTCCTTCGACCTGTCATATCTGACAAAAGGCACCGGACCGGAGAAAAACGGACCGTCAGGAATGCGGTTTCCGGACTTGCGGCGTTTCCCGGAATCCCTTTTGCCGTCCTGTTTCCCGACTGTTTCCACGTCCGGAGCGCCGGTACCGGAGGACAAACGGACGGACAGGCTGTCACCTGTCACTTCCACTATTCTGAATCCGGTAAACAAGGTCCTGTCCCCCGGAAAGGACGAACTGCGGTTGGAGGATCTCAGATACTCTGCCGGAGTATTGTGGCTTCCTCCTCTGACCACCTTGGATATACCTTCCGCAGGACCTGCCGGGTCTTTTTGTACGGAGGATGGATATGGACCGTACCAGTCCAGGCACCATTCCTCCACGTTCCCGTGCATGTCATAGACGCCCCACGCGTTAGGGATGCTTTTCCCCACATCTAACGGGACAGGCCGCGGGTCCCATGTCTCGACCTGGTTTTTGAGCATGGATTTCGGCAACGCCCTGTCACCTATGGCATAGGGGCCCATGGATCCGGCCCTGCAGACGTATTCCCATTCGGCTTCGGTAGGCAGTCTGTACGACTTCCCTTCCTTTTCGGATAGCCATTCGCAGAATGCCGCCGCATCGTCCCAGCTCACGTAAACGACAGCTTCGCCGTCTCTGAACGAAAAGCGGTTCCTGCCCCTGTACTCCCGGTGCCCGGGATCGAAAAGCTCGTACTGGGCATTGGTCACTTCCGTGGCTGAAATCCTGAATGGAGCGGAAATGACGACTTCATGCGCCGGGGCTTCGTCATAGTTTCTGCCGTAGCCCGGACCGCCCATAAGGAAACTTCCCGGAGCTATGTCCACCATTTTCATCCCGATACTGTTCGTATAGTCCCGGGTGTGAAGGCAGACAGGGAGTGCCGCTGAAAGGCAGCAGACTGCAAGTATTTTCTTCGCGTTATTCATTGACCGTTATCCTTATCGTTCTTACAACTTCCTTCTTGTCCCTTATCGTCTGGTTGGAAGCCACGAACACGGCTTCGTATATGCCAGGATTTTCGTAAACGTATCCGAATCCGGACACATCCTGCTTGCTGAAATTCTTGACGGACAGCGGAGTGTCAGGACCCATTTCGATGGCATCCGTCAGGCGGAGAGGTCTGGATATGACCCAGAGGTCGGTCTCCACGTCTTCGGAAGTCGAGGCAGGGTCGTAGCCTGCGACAGCTATCTGCGAAGACGAGACGGTAGCGCTGGATGCGACAGGCGTCCTTGCAAACGGATCAATGACGCGAAAACCGGAATTGCTGTTGTCATACATGGTCACGGGCCCCATCTCCTCGGAAATATTCGTTATGTTCCATTCGCTGATGAGCCAGTTGGAAGCCTGTCCGAACTCAGACTGAGGCCTGGTTCTGTATCTGAAGGCAAACCAGACAGGAGTGTCTTCCGTGACGAATTCGGTGATGGACTGACTCGATGACGAAACGGCATCCCCGGATACCGCCCAGGAAAACCTGCCGGTAATGTCCGTCCATTCGGTATGGATTATATTGTCATAATCGGAATAGTCTCCGTCGAAACTGTCGGAAACGAGGAGCGACAGCTGCCCTGTCTGGACTCCCTTGACTATTTTCGTAGTGAACGAAAGGTAATATTCCCAGTCCGGCACGAGAGTGCGGCCGTATCTGAAATCATAGTCGGAGCCTTGCTCCCCGGACCAGAATGTCAGATAATCGGCGTGGCCGGACGTGCTGAAAATGACCGAGTCTCCCGCATGTATGTCTTCCGACAGGAGGACCGCATCGAAGGTCACGTCCGGACAGTCGAGAGTATGGTCGCAGGATGCGATACCAAGCGATATAACGGCTATCGGCAGCAGTTTACAGAATCTGTTCATGATTACCAGTTTGGATTTTGGGTCAGGTACGGATTCTGGGAAATTTCCTGTGCCGGTATCGGCCACAGTTCATGCTTTCCCTCCGTGACATTCCCGAATGTTTTCAAATAATAATAATCCGGAGCTTCCTGCAGGACGAGGTTGTACACTTCGTTCATGTTTTCGTAAAATATTCCCCACCTTATCAGATCGGAACGTCTCAGACACTCGAAACAAAGCTCCCTGGACCTTTCGTCCTGAATGAATTTGAGGAACTGTTCACGGCTCGTCGTGTATTCTGCCGGGACATCGGCTTCCGCCGGGTCGTACAGCTCGCATACGGCCTCTGCACCGCTTCCTCCTCCGCCGACAAATTCCACTGTCGGAACGGAAGTAAAGCCGCGCCCGTTGCTCAGACCGTAGACAGCATCTCTTTCGAATGTCACGGATCCGACTCCGTCTCCGGACATGTTGACGACAGCGGATGGCTGGACAGTGCACGAGCCTCTGAATACGACCGTCGGAGCCGACGTATATCCGCTGCCCGGATTGAGAATGGTCACGGACTTGATGCCGGTGCTCAGGGCCCTGCGCCGTACTTCATTTACGGCGTTCACGGCATTAGTTGTCGGTCCGTTCACTGCATTTTCCGCCTCGGCATACATCAGCAGCACATCCGAATACCTGAGTATCGGTACATTGATGCTCGTGTTTTCCGACTCCGAATGAGGCCAGTATTCCCTTCTTGTCTTGCCCATGAATCTGTAGAACAGCGACGGATAGGTGACGGAATTCGAAAATTTCTTTGTCCCGTCGGTATTGTAGGAGAAAGCCGCTATGTTCCAGAATTTGCGTGAATCCTCGGCGTCGTCGTCAGGATACTTGTCCCACAGGGTCCCGGTCGCGTACACCATTCCGAGGCACTTGCCTATTGAAGCGGCATTGCTCGTCGGACCTGTATATCTCCCCGCCATGGTCAGTTCTTCGTAAACCTCGCTGTCAGTGCCGTAAAATTCGACTTCCCAGATGCTTTCGCCGATGTCGTATTCATCCTTTGCATAATTGATGAATACATCGGAGTAGTCCGGATTCAATTTATGTCCGGCGGCTTTATCGTCGATAACTTTCAGCGCCCATTTCCTCGCTTCCTCGTATTTGGACTCGTCCTTGAGAGGCTCTCCGGCCCAATGCAGGCAGACTCTCGCAGCGATGCCCCTGACAGCCGACTTGCTGATGCGGCCGCCGTGCCCTATCTCGGTGATGTCCTGCACAAGACTCTCCGCAGCTTCAAGGTCTTTCATTATCTGCCCGTAGACAGCCGCGGCCGGAGACCTTGCGATGAAAATCTTTTCCGGATCAGTCACAGGCTCGGTCATAAGCGGGACATCGCCCCACAGGGTCACGAGCAGGAAATAATAATATGCCCTCAGGGCCAGGGCCTCGCCTCTTATCCTGTCGCGGAACTCCACGGGTATTTCGGGATTGTTGTCGACATTGGCCAGCAGCATGTTGGCTCGGCTGACACCCTTGTAAAGCGACTCCCAGACATAATATACCGTGACATCGGTCGATGAAAAATTGTAGACCGCAGGTCCGGTGGACGGTGAGTTCCTGGCAAAATGCCCGTCATCCGCATCGAATCCGCAGTTATACAGGAAATATCCTCCGTACAGATTCCGGTGCCCGAGCATGTCATAGACTCCTGCAAGAGCCTTCTCGAGAGCGCTTTCGGTCTCGTAGGAAATTTCCGGAGACATGAAATCCAGGGGCTCGCGCGTAAGGAATTTGCCGCAGGATGCAAAAAACAGCGCCGCAGTCAAAAGTATGATAATTCTCTTCATCTTCAAAAGGTCAATTGAATTCCAAGTACAAAACTTTTCGCTATCGGATAGGCCGAATAGTCGAAACCGGGAGTCAGCGGGCTCTTGCCTCTCGTAGATACTTCCGGATCCATCCCGGAATAACCAGTAAACGTAAGCAGATTCCACCCCGATACGCTGAAACGCAGATTGTCTATCCCGATTTTCTGCGTAAGATGCTTCGGTACCGTATATCCCAATGTCAGTGTCTTGAGCCTCAGGTACGAGCCGTCTTCCACCACCCGGGAAGAATGCCTCCCCTCCGGTCCTCCGCCTCCGGCCCTGTAATACTCGTTCGACGGGTTGGACGGAGTCCATCTTTCGTTGTATGCCGCATACTGGTTCATATCCTTGCCCTGTATGGCATTTCCCTCGAAAAGCAGCCGGTTGGCATTGTACAGGTCATTTCCGTAAGACCACTGAAAAAGGAAACTCAGATCGAAATCCCTGTACCGCAGGCTGTTCGTCAGGCCTCCGGTATGCAGAGGGTTTCCGTTGCCTATGATGGTCATGTCGTCATCGTTCACCTGTCCGTCTCCGTTCAGGTCCCTGTACTTTATGTCGCCCGGCTGTATGGACCCCCGGTCCGCCGCAGACGAGTTGCTCGGGACACCCGGTTTCAGCACATAGACTCCGGGAGCCGTGCACTCGAAATCGGAATACTGGTAGACCCCGTCGAAGACATAGCCGTAAAAAAGGCCCATCGGGCGTCCGACTTCGGCGATGTATGTCGGAGAAGCCTTGTAGGCGGTGAAGAAACCTACGGTCGTGAACATCTGCTTGGTCTGGTCGTAGAGTTTTGCCACCTTGTTCCTGTTCAGGGCGATGTTGAAACTCGTCGTCCACTCGAAATTGCGGTTTCTGATATTGACCGTACTCAGGGATATTTCAATACCGCGGTTGTGCACCTCTCCGGCATTCTTCATTATGGACGGATAGCCCGTAGTCCTCGGAGCATCCGTCAGGAGCAGCAGATTTTTCGTCCGTTTATCATACAGGTCCACCACCAAGGCGATTCTTTCATCGAAGAATGACAGGTCCAGTCCGAGATCCGCCTGATAGGTGGTTTCCCAGCGCAGGTCCGAATTGCCCATTGCCGTAGGCACAAGGCCCCGCACCGGCTCCGCCCCTCCGAAAGAATATGCCGCGTCTATGGGTACGGACAGGGCGGCATACGCGTCGTAGTCTCCCACCCTGTTGTTTCCGGTCACCCCGTAGGAAAGTCTGAGCTTCATTACCGACAGCCATGACACGTCTTTCAGGAAGTTTTCATCCTTGATGTTCCAGGCGAATGCCCCGGAGGTGAAGATTCCCCATTTGTGCCCCGGAAATTTCGACGAGCCGTCTGCCCTCAATGTAAGGGTCAGCAGATATTTGGATTTGTACCCGTAGTTGAATCTGCCGAAAAACGAGGCGAGAGAAAACTCGAGGGCGCTTGCCAGAGCGCTTTTCATGAGACCGTTGTCCAGCCCGGCCATTCCTAAGGACTCGTATTCGTCGAGTTCGTATCCCGTATAGCCGTACTGCTCGAATTTCCTGTCCTGTATGGAAGCTCCGGCCATCGCGCCGAATCTGTGCGTTCCTCTCAGCAGCTTGTCGTATGAAAGCACGGCCTCACCGCTGTAAGTAAACGAATCAGAATAGCGGATAGAGCCGTTTACGCCCATGGTGTTGGTCGGATTGAGGGGCGACCCGGCAGTAGTCTTGGAGTTATTGTAGATGGTGCGTTTCTCCTGGTTGTACCTCAGGGAGCCGGACAGTTTCAACTGGAGGCCTCTCGCAATGGACCATCTGAGACCGGCATTTCCGTTTACGGACAGATTTGCATTCCTGGTGCCGTCATTCTGGCTCGTTATCAACGGATTGAGCCTTATGTCGGCATTGGTGATGTTGTCCGGGTCAGAAATGCTTGTCAGCAGGTCGAAATCCTCGTCTCCGGTCACGGGGCGGAATGCCCAGGTCCTGTACAAGAGATAGGACGAGGTAGTCCCTCCGTCGCCGGAAGCCACTATCTGCCCATAATTGGTGATATGGCTGCCGTAGATATTCACGGTCAACGACACTTTCTTCCCCAGCCTCTGCTCCAATGTAGAATTCACCTGATATTTGTCGGAGCCGGTATTGAGGATGACGCCCGGCTGATAGGAGACCTGTCCGGCAATGGAATATTTGGTATTGTCCGTACCGCCCCTTACGGACAGGCTGTAGTTCTGGGTGAAGACTTCCCGGAAAATTTCATTCTGCCAGTCTATGCCTTTCGCGGTCTTGTAATAGTCGAGTGTCCTGCCGTCAGACAGGTATGAATCCACAGCCGTCGAAGGATAGAGTTCCAGCTGATATTTTACAAACTCGTACGGTGACATCATCTCCATCCTGTTCGTCACGGTGGAGACACCGAGTTTGGTGCTGAATGTGATTTGCGGTTTTCCCTTTATCCCGCCCTTGGTCTCTATGACAATGACGCCGTTGGCGCCGCGCGCCCCGTAAAGGGCCGTTGCCGAAGCATCCTTGAGGACATTGAAGGTCTTTATGTCCTCCGGGTTAATGCTGGCCGTGGAAAAATCCTCGACCGGAAAGCCATCCACGATATACAGGGGTGAGTTGTCCTGCGTAATGGAATTCGAGCCCCTTATGACGATATTCATCTCCGAGCCGGGCTGTCCGTCATTGGCAGACACGACTACTCCGGCCACTCTTCCCGCAAGAGCTTCCGCAAACCCTGAAACCGGAGCTTCCGCAAGAGTCTCCACGTTTACCTTGGCCACGGACCCGGTCATATCCCTCTTGTTGACAGAGCCGTATGCCACGACTACAGCATCTTCAAGGGAAAGAGGCTGCTCCTTCATTCTGATGAAAAGTGCATCCGTGGTGATTTTGGTTTCCGCGGGAAGGAAACCTATCATCGAGACATCTATTATGGCATTTGCCCTGTCCCTTACATTGATGACGAATTCTCCGTTCGAATCCGTCATGGCAGCCTCGTCCACTGTCCCCTCTCTCACGGTGACATAAGCTCCGGCTATGGGGGCATCGTCTTCATCGACCACCTTGCCGGTCACCTTTGTCTGCTGTGCCCAGGCAGCCGTACAGATGAAGAATGCCGCGACCGCCATGATTATCCTGTATCTGTCTCTCATAATACCGTCATTTCAGTGATTCCAAAGGAATCCTCGTGATTTCAATGTCCTCCTTGTTCGTGGCATACGACACGTACAGGTAGTCGCCCCAGACCGCCGACCCCGGGTAACTGTACCCCTCCGTCTTGCTTATGCCCTCGTAGCGCAGCGGCTGCGGCGTACTTCTGAGCAAATACATCCTGTCGAAATATTTCCCGTCCGAACTTACCCCTATCGTGATGGGGACACGTCTTCTCGTAGGTACGGGATTGTTCACGAAATAAACGTATTTTCCGAACGAGCCAGCACACTGCATCGAATCCGAGTCGGGGATATTCGACAGGACCGGCTCCGTCCATGTTTCCCCGTCATCGTAGCTTATCGAGTAAAGCAACTTCCAGGTCCGGTCCTTCGCTTCGAATCTCAAATCCCGGAACAGCATCACCAGTATCCCGTCGCTCCTGCGGAACCAGCTGGCCTCCACCGGACGCGCCACCTTTTCCTTCGCGTTTTCATTGTACGGGAGTATATCCGGCAGAGAGGCTTCCCTCCATCCCGACATCCAGTCGTCAGTATCGTTCAGCATGATTCTCGTCTTTCTCACACCCTCGAAATCCCCTGTTCCCAAACCGTGGCATACCAGTATGTATTTTCCTGACGGAAGCCTGCGCGCACTTTCGCTCGGAGCTGCGTTTCTGATCATTACCTGAGGCTCCGACCACGTCTGGCCGTCTTCGGAAACAAGCACTTCCGTGTTGGAGGTCTTGTTGGCCTTGTCTCCGACTATTATAAGGCAGCCGAGCCGCTTCCCGTCCGTGATCCAGCCTCCACTGGCCCTGCCGTCCGGTCCGATCTTGACAGGACGCGCCCAGTTCAGTCCGTCCTCGGACCAGCTGTAATAGACATTTGAAATATCGCTCGGCTCATCCTTGGGATGTCCTACCCAGGTGGCATAAAGTTTTCCCTTGAAAACCGTCAGCTGGGGATGGTTGTTGAACTTCATGTCCGATACCGCAGCAGGCTCGAAAACCGGGATTTTCACGGCACCCTCGGGATAAGGCAGTCCGAGACCGTCTCCCTGTTCGTAGTCTATCAGGTCGGTATCCATGGATATTTCTATCTTTTTCCGCTTGAGAGGTTTGTCCTTTCCGTCTTCCGACGTGGAATCGGGCGATATGCTCGAACAGGCTATCATGGACAAGGCCACGGCCGCCAGCAATGTATGTACTATTCTGATTCTCATCTCTATCCGTATATCGGTCCATAATTCCCGCAAGCCCTGTAGTCCGCACCTTCCGGGTCCATGCCGAATGCAGCCCAGGCGCTCGGGCGGAATATTTTATCCTCATCCACATTGTGCATGCACACCGGGATGCGGAGCATAGATGCGAGAGTGATGAGGTCGCTCCCGACATGGCCGTAGCTTATGGCCCCGTGATTCGCGCCCCAGCTGTTCATCACCGAATAGACGCTTCGGAAAGCGCCCTTCCCGGTCAGCCGCGGTGCAAACCAGGTAGTAGGCCAGGCCGGGTCCGTACGCGCGTCTATTTTTTCGAATATGTCGCGGTCTACGTTCACCGCCCAGCCTTCCGCAATCTGGAGCACCGGGCCGAGTCCTTTCAGCAGGTTCACACGGCACATGGTGACAGGCATGTCTCCTTTCGTCAGGAATTTCGAAGTGAATCCGCCTCCCCTCATGTATTCGCGTCCTGCAGGATGCCATTTTACGGCTTTCAGACAAGCCTCGACATCGCTGTCCGTATATTCATAGAACGGTTTCATGACTGGCGCTCCGTCCTTTTCTACGGCTCCGGTGGCGTCGAGTGTGGACGAGCCTGAATTTATAAGATGTATTATGCCGGCAGCAGCCTTTCCCGAAAGTTTCTTTCCCGTCACCCTTTCCACGGATTCCGGACTCCAGTATGTCCTGATATCGGAAAAAAGCTGGGCCCTGTTCGTGAGCAGATGCATGAAAAGCATGGACACCCCGTTCAGCGTATCGTTTTCAGTCGCGAAGACAAACGGCTCCCTGATTCCGTTCCAGTCGAAGGAAGTGTTGAGGATGGCTTCCGAAAAATCTCCGTCAGGACGGAAATCAGTCCACTGCCTCTGGCCCTGGAATCCGCCGGCAAGTGCATTGTGCCCCATGGCTTCCTCCTCGAATCCCATCTCCGCCAGCTTCGGATTACCGATCATGAGGTCCCTGAATATCATGGTCATTTTCACGACGAACTCCCAGACCCTGTCCTTCTCCCCGCGGGTGAATTTCAGATGCTCCGGATTGTAGTCCGCGCCCTCGTTCGGCTTGCAGTATTTTTCCACCCATTCCATTGCCTTGGTGAATTCCTCCTTGTCATAAATGCCGAGGTCTATCCTCCTTTGTATTTCGGAACAGTCCACATATTCGTTCCTCATTCCGAGATACTCCTGGAAAAAGTCCGGAGACGGGATAGAGCCTGCAATACCCATCGAAACGGAGCCTATCGACAGATATGACCTGCCTCTCATCTGCATGACAGCCACGGCTGAACGGCCGAAAAGCAAAAGTTTTTCCCTGACATCCTGTGGAATTGTGGAATCGTCAAGGTCCTGGACTTCAGCACCGTATATGCCGAATGCAGGAAGTCCCTTCTGGTTGTGCCCCGCTAATGCGGAAGCCAGATACACGGCGCCGGGACGCTCCGTACCGTTGAAGCCCCATATGGCTTTCGGAATCTGCGGATCCATGTCGATGGTCTCGGCGCCGTAGCACCAGCACGGAGTCACGGATATAACGGCGCCCACATGTTCGCGGGAGAACTTTTCGGCCGCCATTGCAGCTTCCGCCACACCGCCTATGGTCGTGTCGGCTATCACGCATTCCACCGGAGTCCCGTCCGAATATTTCAGCTCGCTGCGATAGAGATCCGCGACCAGCGCAGCCATTTTCATCGTCTTTTCCTCCAAAGACTCCCGGATACCGCCGCGACGTCCGTCTATTATCGGTCTGATACCGATTCTGGGATACGACTTTTTCATATATGTGTTATTTAATGGTTGTTTCACGTCTTTTTTTCCATATGAAGTTCAACAGGAAACCGCTGGAGAAAATCACGGTCGTACCGAGCACTATCGTAAGATACGTGTGAAGTTCGGAGCGGAATTTCCAGAACGGCGAGCCCTCATTGACAAGCGGGGAAAGGCTCATCCATGCGATGACAAGCAGTCCGAGCACTACCGCAATGACAGCGGCCGGCCGCCTGATATCCTTGCAGACGAGGGCCAGAAGGAAGAGTCCCAGCATTCCACCGCTGAAAATGGATGCAAGTTTCCACCAGGCGTCGAGTATCCCGTCTATCCGCATCATCAGCAGCCCCACGATGATTCCGACTGCACCGGTTATAAAGGAAGAAGAATAGAGCACTTTCATTTCGGCCTTTCCCGTCAGGTTTTTCCTGCCGTGCTTCACGAAATCCGTCAGGACTATCGTGGCGGAGGAATTGATGCTCGTGGCCACGGTGCTCATGCCGGCGGAAAACAGAGAAGCCACCACAAGTCCCGTAATGCCAGTCGGCAAACCATGCACTATGAAATACGGGAACACCTGATCGGCAGGAGTGCCCGGAGGCAAAAGCCCCGGAGATGCCGTATAGTAGGAATACAGGGCCGTCCCTATATAGACGAAAACCAACGACACCGGGATATATAAAAGGCCTCCGAACAGCGTGGATTTCACAGCCTCGGCAGTAGTCTTCGTGGTCATGTACCTCTGGACATAGTTCTGGTCAATGCCATAGTTCTGCATGTTCACGAAAAGCCCGTAGATGAACACCACCCAGAACGTTGGCTCCTTCAATGTCAGCGAAAAACTTCCGAGACTGAATTTGCCGGCCTCCGAGGCAATCTCGAAAAGCTGCCCGGGCCCCTCCGGCATCTTGAAGGTGAGAAGCAGTGCGCAGACTACGGCCCCCGCGATAAGTATCAGTCCCTGTATGGCATCGGTCCAGACTACCGCGCTGATTCCCCCGAGTATGCTGTACAGCAGAGTGATGACACCCGTAGCTATGATTATGAGGGAAATATCCCAGCCGAACATCGTATTGATGGGAAGGGCCAGGAGTAGCAGTATGGACCCGATTCTCGCCACCTGCGTCAGAAGATAGCAGACAGCCACGTAGCATCTGGCCCAGTATCCGTATCTCTGTTCGAGATAATGGTAGGCCGATACGCTGTTGATGCCGCGATACAGGGGGATGAACACCTTGGCCGCAAGCCATGTGGCTACAGGTATGGAAAGACTGAATACGAAAGGATTCCAGTTGCCCTTGTAAGCATCCCCGGGAAGTCCGAGAAAACTGATGCTGCTTACGAACGTGGCGAAAATGGACATGCCGACCACCCATGACGGCAGAGTGCCGCCTCCGGATGTAAACTTGTCGGCGTTATTGCCTCCTTTCGTCCAGAAGCTGCATCCGAAAAGCGCCACACCTCCGACGAAAACGAAAAAGACGATGTAATCGAAAACGGTTATTTCCATAATGCTTCGGTCAGTTAGTGCTATCGTGTCCTGATCATTTCCACTCGGACTGGTTTATGGACTGCAGCGCCGTCCTTATCCTCTCCCTGCCGTCGTCGCTGACGGAAACATACGGCAGTGCAAGACCGCCCTCGCACAGCCCCATCAGCTCGAGCGCGCATTTAAGACCCTGCAAATAGCTCGACGGACAGTTTCCGACGGTATATATGGATGTGCTGATCTTCATAATGGAATTCTGCAGTCTCCGAACTTCGGGAATATCTCCCCGGGACGCCACCTCGTACATTTTCACGTACAGCTCCGGAAACATGTTGGCACCTCCGTTCACACCGCCGTCGGCCCCCATCAGCACACACTCTCCGGTAAGTTCTTCCGGCCCCACGTACATGGAAAAATTATCCACGTCTCCGGTAAGGTATTTCACTGCCTGGAAATAGGACATGTCGGCCGAACTGTCCTTTATTCCCCATATGTTGGGGTGTGAAGACAGTATCCTGACGGTTGACGGGGCAATGGAAACCTTCACGTTGCCCGGCATGTTGTACAGGAACAGGGGAAGCGGAGAATGGTCCGCCAGATTCACGTACCAGTTCACCATATCCTTCTGTGAAGGGCTGAAATAATATGGAGGGGCAGCCACTACGGCGCATGCGCCAGATTCCCTGGCCCTGAGGGCAAGGCAGCAGGCATCTTCAATGGAAGTGTCCGTAACGCATACGAGATACGGCACCCTTCCTGCAATCGCATTTCCCACAAAGGAAACGAACTGTTTCCTGTCATCGATGGAGAGGCTCTGGGACTCCCCGGTCGTACCCAGTACGAAAATCGCATGCACACCTCCCTTTATGACATGCTCCACCAGTCTTGCCGTTCCCTGATAATCTATTTTCCTCTTACGGTCGAGAGGCGTCACCATCGGGACGATTATTCCTTTCAATCTGTCCATTGCTCAATGTTTTAGCTTAATCGTTTTAGCATAATTACATAAAAAAAACTATTTCTTCTTCGAAGATTCCTGGGCTATCAGCTCAGGATGAAGCACGACGGTCTTGTAATCCCTCGTGTCACCTGTCTTTATAAGTTTCGAAAGTACGGAAAATGCCTCTGTCCCGAACTTCTCGATCGGTTGCTTGATATATGAAACGGTAGTATAATACAGGTCGAAAGCAAAGGTCTCGCTGCCGTCGAATGCGATTACGGCCACATCCTCGGGCACTTTCTTTCCTATCTCGCGCAGTACGACCAGACTGTCTATGGCCAGCCTGTTGGTAGAAAATATCAGAGCCTCCACCCCGTCCTCGAGCACCTGCGGAATCAGTTTCCTCATATTCTCCAATATGTTCTCATACTTGATTTTACTTACCGATATTTCATCTTCAAGACCATATTTCCTCATACTTTCCACATATCCTGTTTCCCTGTCCACGATATTGGAAATCGTAGTATGATAGGTAATGAAACGTATCTTCCTGAAACCCTGCCCGTACAGCTCGTCCACGGCAAGCATCGTAGCCTTGCGGTTGTTGAGTGTGACACTGCTTACATCCAGATCGGCATACGTCCTGTCGATGAGCACAACCGGGACCTTTGCCTCTACAAGCCTGCGTATGACATGTACTGACTTTTCGCACGGCACAATGATGAAGCCGTCCACACCCTTGTTAAGAAAGACATCCACTAACCTCTCGAACTTTCTCGGATTCTCGTCCGTGCTGCCTATCATGACGGTAATCCCCGCTTCGGACGCTTCATCCTCGATACATCTGGCTATATCGGCGAAAAACCTGTTGGAAATGTCGGAAAGGATGACTCCTATCGTATCCGTACGTCCGCTTCTGAGACTTTTTGCCGCACTGTTCGGCTGGTAATTCATTTCGCGGGCCACGCTGCGGATTTTCCTCACCATCTCCTCGCTGACACGGTATTTCTTGTTCCCGTCGTTCAGTGCAAAAGAGACCAGCGCGGTAGAAACTCCCACCGCCTCGGCTATATCCTTTATCGTAGTCCGCTTTGCAACCATTGAAATAGTTCGTGAAACAGTTGTTTTTTCACTTAATTCATCCTATGTTTGCAAATATATGCTAAAACGATTAAACAACAAAATATTTTTCAAAAAAAATTTTCACATGAAAAAAGAATTTGTCATCGGGCTCGATTTCGGGACGGACTCGGCAAGGTGTCTGATAGCAGATGCCGATACCGGGGAAGAAATGGCCTGCGCCACTGCAGGATACCGCAGATGGGGTGAAGGAAAATATTGCGACCCTTCGGGAAACAGATACAGGCAGCACCCGTGCGACTATTTGGAGGCAATGGAGCAATGTGTAAGGGAAGCTCTCGCCGAGGCCGGCAAGGGTGTTGCGGAAAATGTGACCGGCATAGGTTACGATACGACGGCTTCAACACCTGTCCTGACAGACAAGAACGGCACGCCGCTGGCTCTGCTCCCTGAATTTGAGGAAGATCCGGATGCAATGTTCGTCTTGTGGAAAGACCATACCGCCATAAGGGAAGCGGAGGAAATCAATGCAGCGGCAAGGAAAAACGGTACGGACTATACGGCTTACTGCGGAGGCAGCTATTCGTGCGAATGGGTCTGGGCCAAAATGCTTCACTGTCTCAGACACAATCCTGCACTTTCGAAAGCAGCCAGGTCCTGGACCGAACACTGCGACTGGACAGGCGGGATACTGACCGGGAATACGGCTCCCGGCAACATGTTCAGGGGACGCTGCACGGCAGGGCATAAGGCGATGTGGAATGCGGCATGGGGAGGACTTCCGGACATGGAATTCTTCAAACGGATAGATCCGCTGTATTCCCTGTTCGAAGGAAATCTGTACCATGATACGGTAACGGCGGGACATGCCATAGGGCATCTTTGCCGGGAATGGGCGGAAAGGCTCGGACTGAAGGAAGGGACAGCAGTGGCGATGGGGGCAATAGACTGCCACGCAGGCGCCGTTGGTGCGGGAATCAGGCCCGGGGTCCTCGTCAAGGTCATCGGGACATCGACCTGCGACATCGCCGTAGCTCGCCCGGAAAGCACCGGAGGACGGATAGCAAGGGGAATATGCGGACAGGCGGACGGCTCGGTCATCCCCGGGCTGACAGGATACGAAGCCGGGCAGGCAGCATTCGGGGATATCTATGCATGGTACAGGAAGATTCTGGAATGGCCGCTGTCCATGATTCCTGAGAAAGACAGGAAAGCTGTTTCCGACAATATCCTGCCCATGCTGAACCGCCTGGCCGGAGAACTGGAAGTTACGGAGAACGACCCGGTAGCATCCGACTGGATGAACGGACGCCGCACCCCCGACCTGGACCCGAACGAAAAAGGATGTATCTGCGGCCTGACACTGAGTACGGACGCCCCGGCCGTGTTCAAGGCACTGGTAGAAGCCACGGCATACGGAGCACGCGCCATCGACGAACGTTTCGCCGAAGAGGGCGTAATGACGGATGAAATCGTGGCGGTAGGCGGCATTCCCCGCAAATCGCCATACGTAATGCAGGTATTGTCCGACGTGCTCGGAAAGGAAATCAAGGTCGCGGACAGCGGACAGGCATGCGCCCTCGGCTCGGCGATTTTTGCAGCCGTAGCCGCAGGTATATACAAGGACATCCCTTCTGCCCAGGAACGGATGCAGTCGGGATGCAGTAAAGTCTATTTTCCGGAGCCGGAAAAGAAAAAGGTGTACGACGTCCTCTACGCCAGATACCGCAGTTTCTACGGACAGGCAGCCCGCTAAAACTTGAACGAGTCCTTCAATGAAGTGGTCTTGTTGAACACGAAGCGGTCCGGGGTGCTGTCCGGGTCCTTGTAGAAATACCCGGTGCGCTCGAACTGGACGGCAATACCGGAATTGTCCTCAAGAAGCGCAGGCTCGGCATAACCTCTGGTGACTACAAGGGAATCCGGATTCAGGTAGTCCTTGTAGTCCTTTCCCTCCGGGATAGAGCCCATCTGGGCTTCGGTAAAGAGCTTGTCGTATATCCGAAGTTCGACTTCCCTTGCAAATTCTGCCGACACCCAGTGTATGGTGCCCTTTACAGAGCGCCACTCCCCTGCTCCCGGCTTTGACGACGGATCGTACGTGCAGCGGATTTCGGTGATATTGCCGGAGGCATCCTTCACCGTCTCCACGCACTTTACTATATACGAATATTTCAGGCGCACTTCCCCGTCCGGCTTGAGGCGGAAATATTTCTTCGGCGGCTCTTCCATGAAGTCGGCGCGTTCGATAAGTATCTCGCCCGTAAACGGCACCTTGCGGCAAGGACCGTCCGGACTGGCGGGATTCAGCGGAGCATCGAACCACTCCACCTTGCCCGGCTCCCAGTTCGTGATGGTCAGCTTTACGGGGTCCAGTACGGTCATGTACCTGTTGGAACGCTCGTTCAGGTCCTGGCGGACGCACCATTCCATGAGCTGGAGGTCGATAAGCTGCTCGCGTTTGGCCACACCGACCTTCTCGGCGAACATCCTGATGGATTCCGGAGTATAGCCCCTCCTGCGGATACCGCATATGGTAGGCATGCGCGGATCGTCCCATCCGCTGACATAATGGTTTTTGACAAGTTCCAGCAGTTTCCGCTTGCTCATCACCGTATAGGTCAGATTCAGCCGGGCGAACTCGTACTGGTGGGAAGGGAAAATGCCCAAATTCTCGATGAACCAGTCGTAAAGAGGCCTGTGCACGTCGAATTCAAGGGTGCAGATAGAATGCGTAATGTGCTCTATGCTGTCGCACTGCCCGTGGGCGAAGTCATACATGGGGTAAATGCACCACTTGTCCCCGGTCCTGTGATGATTTGCATGGATGATCCTGTACATCAGCGGGTCGCGGAAAAGCATGTTGGGATGCGCCATGTCGATTTTGGCCCTGAGCACCTTTTCCCCGTCGGCGTATTTGCCCGCCTTCATTTCCCTGAAAAGTTTCAGGTTTTCCTCCACGGAGCGGTTTCTCCACGGGCTCTCGACTCCAGGGGTCTGCACGGTGCCGCGGCCGGCCCTGATTTCTTCCTGGGTCTGGTCATCCACATATGCAAGTCCCTTTCTGATAAGGTCTTCAGCCCATTCGTAAAGCTGGTCGAAATAGTCGGAGGCATACCTCTCGTTCTCCCACTCGAATCCGAGCCATCTGATATCCTCCTTTATCGAATCCACGTATTCGGTGTCTTCCTTGACAGGGTTGGTATCGTCGAAACGGAGATTTGTCTTGCCGCCGTACTTCCTGGCAAGTCCGAAATTCAGGCAGATGCTTTTCGCATGCCCTATATGGAGATAACCGTTCGGCTCGGGCGGGAAACGCGTCATGATGCTCTT
Source organism: uncultured Bacteroidales bacterium (assembly GCA_944322805.1). Classification (GTDB taxonomy): domain Bacteria; phylum Bacteroidota; class Bacteroidia; order Bacteroidales; family UBA932; genus Cryptobacteroides. Next base: position 25,919 of record CALUQC010000021.1, read on the forward strand.
GCATTTCCCCGATGCCAGGTCCTTCTCTATGATTTCTTCCAGAAAATTGAGATTCCGTGTCTCAGCAGGTCCGTTGTTGATTTCTTCCATAATGTTAATCGCTTAAAAGCAGAATAAAGCGCGAAGATAAGGATAAATTGCGTATTTTTGCGTCGAAAAAAGAAAAAAGCGTATGATACAGTCCATGACAGGCTATGGCAAGGCCGAAACAGTTCTTCCGTCCGGGAAGATAACGGTAGAAATAAAATCGCTGAACGGAAAGAATGCAGATATAGGCATCAAGACGCAGCTGTTGCCCAAGGACAAGGAACTCGTTGTCCGGCAAATGATTGCACAAAAGTTGGTTCGAGGCAACATCGATTTCTTCGTCACTTTCGAGCCTAATGCCGCGGAATGCGCAAAGGAGATAAATCCAGACCTTGTTCTCGCCTATTACAGGCAGATGATGGCCATAAACGGCAGGATAGAGGAAGAATTTCCGGGGACGGGCAATGCCGACGCGGCGCATCTTCTCGGCTCCATCGTCAGATTTCCGGATATCATGGACAACGGCCGGAAAACGGAAATAGTCAACGACGAGAACTGGGAACAGGTCCGCGGATGCATTGAAGAAGCCTTGGACAGGCTGTGCGAATACCGTATCAGGGAGGGCAAATCCCTCTATGCCGACATTACCGCCAAAGTCAGGAACATCCTCGGCTTCATACCGCAGATAGAAGCCTTCGAAAAGGAAAGGGTGGATGCCGTAAGGGAGAGGATAGTCTCGAAACTCGAGGAAATGGAACTGCATCCCGACCATGACAGATTGGAGCAGGAAATGATATTCTATATCGAAAAACTCGACATCAACGAGGAAAAGGTAAGGCTCCGCCAGCACTGCGAATATTTCATGGAAACCATTGACAACGAGCCTTATCCGGGGAAAAAGATAGGCTTCATCGCACAGGAGATGGGCCGTGAGATCAACACCACCGGCTCCAAGGCGAATCACAGCGGAATCCAGAAGATAGTCGTCCGGATGAAAGACGAACTTGAAAAAATCAAGGAGCAGAGCCTGAATATATTATAACGCAAATTCTTTACTGCCGGTAAACGTCGATTTTGCCGACATACAGGCCCCAGCATCCGTCTGTCACTATCGGGATATCCTTTCCGGTCCGGTCCTTTTCGAATACCGCCCTTTCAAGGAAAGTATGGGAGTGGCCGCCGATGACAATGTCTACATCAGCGATACCCCTGACCAGTTCCGGGTCAGTAAAGAAATCCCCTTCATAGCCGAGGTGGCTCAGGCATACGACCATGTCGCAGTGTTTCTCGTTCTTAAGGAACGAAGCATACCTGTTGACCGTCTCCACAGGGTCCAAATACCCTATCTGATCGGCAATGTGCCTGTCCACGACCACGGTAATATCTGTCAGAAGCCCGATGAATCCTATCTTCATGCCGCCGCGGCGCAGTATGCAGTACGGCTTGATGAGTTTTTCGAGTTCCGGATTCCTGAAATCGTAATTCGAGCATACCACCGGGCAGTCGAGCCGCTTCACCCTGCGGGCAAGTTCGTCCAGCCCGTTGTCGAACTCGTGGTTTCCGAGGCAGGTGACATCATACCTCATGGCATTCATGACGTCCACTTCCACATCTCCTTTCAGAAGCGTAAAGTATGACGACCCCTGGCTGAAATCACCGGCATCCACGAGAAGCACCTTCCCCTTTCCGACAGCCGCACGCACGCTGTCCACATAAGCGGCACGTTCTATGACTCCGCCCATCCCGGCCTCGGCCCCCGAACGTATGGGATCGATATGGCTGTGCGTATCGTTCGTATGCAGGATGACAAGGTCCTGTGCCGGTGCAATGACAGATACGAACGAGAAAAATATGACAAGTAACGAAAGTCTGGACATGACAATATTATTTTCATTATAAACAAGTGTCCCGGCCGGATGTGCTTCCGGAAAGACCGGAAAAATGATTTTCGCGAAACACCGGGACGGATTCTAACGGATTTTCACACGGCCGTCCGTCCTGTAGACTATATCCCGGCCGGCCGCAGTCTCCCCTTTCACATAGTCGAGCATGACGTCGATTATCTCGGTGTCTTCAAAATTGAGGAGCTCGACGGCATTTTTCCCCACATACAGATTGTCCCCGCCGTTGAGAAGGAAAGAAATGGTCGCCACCCCGTAAACGGCATCGTCGTCAATGGGCTCCCCGTCTATCTCGGCCGACAGCAGTTCCCCGCCGGACACCTCGATCCTCACACCTCCGAGCACCTGTATCCTCGTGGCGGCCATCTGCCGGAGTATTGCCAGCAAATCCCGGCCTTTCAGGGCCACGTACACGACGGTATTCCGGAACGGGAACATCGACAGCATGTCATCCATAAGAATGTCCCCCTGCGGCATGTCCACCCTGATGCCTCCGAAATTGGCGATTCCCGCATGTACTTTCTTCCCCGACTTCTCCTCGACAGCCTTCATGAGCACGTCGATGAACATGTCCGAAAGTGCACATTCCGGATAAGCCCGGACCATGGGCTCGGGAGAATAGCCGATGGACTGCTTCACCGGAGCCATGGCAGGCTGGGCTGCCAGGACAACGGAAGCCACGTCAGCGGCGGTGCCGCCCTTGAAAATACGCCCGTTGGGAGCATGGTATTCGCTGCCGGATACAGTACCGACGGATTTTCCGATATCGTCGGCCAAAGGTGTCACGCAGCCTGTCCGGGTGCCGTCTATCCGGGCACGGGACCATTCGAAACGGAAGCCGTCGTCTTCCGCGGACAAGGACAGCGAGACCGCACAGCAGGCGAAAATCGCAAGGACAAATCTCCCCATGAAGCCGGGGCAGGTTTTCACACAACGCATGTTTACTTCTGTTTTAGCCATTTGTACAAATCGCTGAATGTTGTTTTCTTACCGTACATCAGGATGCCTATCCTGTATATTTTCGCCGAGACGTAGGCCATGGCGATGAATGTCAGCAGCAGGAGGCCTATCGACAGGAGAAGCTCCCACAACGGTACGCCGAAAGGTATCCGCGCAAGCATCACGATAGGAGACGTAAACGGAATCATCGAGCCCCAGAATACCACCTGGCTGTCCGGAGCCTTGAACGCGTAGAATGCGATGAAGAATGCCAGGAGCAGAGGTATGGTCACAGGCATCTGAAGCTGCTGGGTGTCCGCCTCGTTTTCCACTGCGGAGCCGATGGCCGCAAACAGTGAGGCATACAGCAGATATCCGAGGACGAAATAGATGATGAAGCTCAGGAGAATCTCGAGGTAGTCGAGTCCGGCAAGCGTTGACATCACCGCCGCAATCTGGCTGTCGGATGTCAGGGCATTCATGTCCACGGTCATTCCAGTCTGGTCCATCATCGCGGAGTCCACTCCGAAACCTTCCGCCATCTGTGTCATCTGCCCGGCCTGCATGCCTGCGGACTCGGTCAGGGCATCGAAGCCGACGAAAGGACTAACCGCCATGACAATCATCGCGGTAAGGACTATCCACAGGAAAAACTGCGTCAGGGCCACGGCAGCCACGCCTATTATCTTCCCGAACATCAGTTCGAGCGAATTCACCGATGAAATCAGCACTTCCACCACCCTGCTCGACTTCTCCTCTATGACACTCTGCATCACCATCGCCGAGAACATGGCTATGAACATGTAGATAATGATGGAAAGCGCGAGGGAGACTGCCATGTAGACCTCGGAGGAGGTGATTGTCTCCCGGCCGCTGTCATCCATCGTATAGGTGGAGACCTGTATGTCGGATTTCACGTCCTCGAGAATCTGTTTCAGGCCCTTGATATCATAGGAAGCCAGCCGGTATTCTTCCACTGCATTGTTCACATCCGTGCTCAGGGCTTCCTTCATGTCAACGCTGAGAGGCTTGTCCGAATACGCCGAGACCGACACCGATTTGCTTGCCGAATCTATCGGAGAGATCAGCACAAGGGCGTCTATCCCGAGTTCGAAATACCGGCTTTTGAGTGAATCCGCAGGCTCGGAAGAATAGTCTATGAAATCGTACTTCACATTGTCCGCCATGTACGGCATGACAATGCCGGATTCGTCCACTACGCCGATTTTCCTGTCCTTGTCCTCGGCCATCAGCATGATCAGGCTCGGAAGTATGCAGAGCGCGGCGAAAAATACCGGTCCGAGAAACGTGGTGAGCAGAAATGATTTCTTCTTTACCCTCGTGAGATATTCCCGCGACACTATGACATTGACTGTCCTTATATCCATATCGTTATTCCTCCGTGACTAATTTAATGAAAATGTCGTTCATCCTCGGGACGAGTTCCCTGTAGGAATTGATGACCGCCGGCATGTCGACGAGATGTTTCAGCACCGCATTCCTGTCGGCCGTATCCTCGACGGCTATTACGGCCGTATGCCTGCCGGACTCGTCCTTGTCGGACAGGACGCGGAAAACCCCCGGTACCGGAACGACCGGCTCCTGCGAAGTATAGACAAGCTCGTAATGGTTGTTCCCGTACTTGTGCCGTATATCGTCCACCCCGCCGGTGATGACGACATGGGATTTGTTGATAAGGGCAATGTTGTCGCACAACTCCTCCACCGATTCCATGTTATGCGTCGAAAGCACTATCGTGGCCCCTTCATCCTTGAGCCTCAGGATTTCGTCCCTTATGATCTGGGCGTTTACGGGATCGAAGCCGGAAAACGGTTCGTCCAGTATCAGAAGCGACGGCTTGTGGACGACAGTAGTGATGAACTGGACTTTCTGCGCCATTCCCTTGGAGAGTTCCTCCACACGCTTGCCCCACCAGCTCTGGATGCCGAATCTTTCAAACCATTTTTTCAGTTCACCGGATGCCTCCCGCACGCCCATTCCCTTCAGCCGGGCGAAATACATGGCCTGGTCTCCCACCTTCATTTTGCGGTAAAGCCCGCGTTCTTCCGGAAGATAGCCTATTTTCCGGACGTCTTCTCCGGTTATGGGCCGGCCGTCGAACAGGATTGTTCCGCCTCCGGGGACGGTGATCCTGTTTATGATGCGTATCAGGGTCGTTTTTCCAGCTCCGTTCGGTCCCAGAAGGCCGAAGATCTTTCCCCTCGGGATTTCCACCGTGACATGGTCGAGTGCGGTCTTTTCACCGAAACTCTTGCTCACGTCAAGACATTGTATCATATATTCGCTCATATGCTCAGTATTTTAGCGACGAGTTCCATCAGCAGTTCAGCCTGCGAAGCCTCTCCGGCATTTCCCCCCTTTCCCTTGAAGTCGTACTCTTTTATAAGGGATATGGCGGCTATGCTCTTTTGGGGAGGATAATTTTTCGCCGCCGCATCATATTCCTTCAGGAAATACGGGTTCACCCCCACTGCGGCAGCCCTTTCCTGGGATGATGCGCCCGGTTTCGCGGACAGGAAGGCTTCGTATCTCAATATCCTGTAAAAATGCGTAAACAACGGTGCCGTTGCCATCAGAAGCACGAATTTAGGGGCATTCCCTATATAGGCGGCTGTCTTCAGGGCCCTGGAAGCGTTTTTGAAAGAAAGTTCTTTTGTCAGTTCGAAGATGCTGTACTGGCGGCTGATTCCGACATTTGATTCTATGTCCTCTGCGGATATTCCCTTCTTGCCTTCCGGCAGATTCTTTCGCATCTTGTCGGTCTCGATGGCTATCTTGCCCAGGTCGGTACCGGCAAATTCAGCCAGCAGGGCCGCAGCATCAGGAGAAATGTGCAGCCCCTTTCCCCTGTAGAATTCCGTTATCCACCGGCTCATTTCATAATCCCTCACCGGATTGGATTCGACCACGACACCGGTCTTCCTGATGTTTTTGTAGAGTTCTTTCCGCTTGTCGAGAGATGCTCCGTGAAGATAAATCACGAGCACGGTGGTGGGAAGCGGGTTGAGACAATATTTGGCCAGGAAGTCGATGGTCTTCATGGCCTGGGCCTCTTTCACGACGACAAGTTGGCGCGCAGCAAAGACCGGATACCGCATGGCTGCCGTCACCACCTTGTCCGCATCGGTATCGGTCCCGTAACATACGGTCTGGTTGAAGTCCCTTTCGCTGTCATCGAGAGCGCACTCCATTATGGCATTGCATACCGTCTCCGGGTAATACGGCTCCTCCCCCATCAGAAGATACACGGGGCTGAAGCTGCCTTTCCTGACATCTTCGACAATGGCGCGGCACTGCGCATCCGTTTCTGCAAAACCTTTGGCCATAGCCCCGCAAAGATAATACAACTTTTCAGAAAAACTCCAATTAAAATTGCCTGTCCGCAAAGTCCGCCCCTTTGCCGCCCGCCTCGGCGCTATCTTTCCCGACGTTCGTGACAAGGCGCCCCGTCATGATCGGGATGCGGTCCCGGCCTGTGATGGGACAGGCGGTCCATCATGCGTCTCTCGATATCGTACACTTTCTGTATCTGCTTTGGCGACAGGAAAGTGCTGTACTCCTCATAATATTTTTCGCGTATTTCGAGGAGTTTGCCGCTGTGTTCGAATCTGGCCCTGATAGCCTTGTCCACCTCCTCATCTGTCATTGCTCCCGAGGTGCGCGGCTCCGGACGACGTTTTTCCGGTCCGAGCGCCCAGATTTCCTCCTGGCACTTGCAATACGTGTCGATGAATTTTTCCCTCGTGGCATCATCGAACGCGAGTTCTTCCGAGATGCGCCCGGCCTGGATAACGGCGAGCTGCTCCCTTGTCACCTTCTTTTCCGGATCAGGCCTGTCCTGTCCGGACATTGTCATGCTCCCGGCAGCGGCTACGGCTGCGGCAATGGCTGTACCCATGAACACGGCACGTTTCCCGCGATGCCTGCCGCATGAGTCTGCGGCCGGGACGGCCGCCGGAAAACGTTCGAGTTCAGCCGCCACATTGGCCTCCAGTTCGGCAAAAAAACCGTCCGGGACCTTGTAAGGCATTTCCTTTCCTGTCTTATCCAAATCGAAATTTTTATTCATGGCTCAATCGTGGGTTTTCATGTATCGTATTATCCTGTTTTTCGCAATATGGTAATTAGCCTTTGCATTGACGGCAGTCGAATCCGTCACCTTTGCTATCTCGGCAAATGTCATTTCGTCGTAGTACCGCAGAGTGAATGCGAGCTAAAAGGAGACTGAAACCTCTTTCGGGCCTTGCCGCTATCTCGGCAGCTATTTTCTTGTCACTTATTTCCATATATTCCTTCCATGTCAGTCCTGTCACCCCGCGCCTTGTATCTGACTTCCGTCAATATAGACCCGGAATGCCGCCGAAAGTAAAATCCGTTTCCGCCGATTTGTGCATACAATCGACGAAAAGGCATGAGAAACCGACGTTCCGGTTTTTACCTGCAAAGATATTCGACGGCCCTGTCCAGGACAGGATCATTACCGTTCAAGGCATCCGCAACAGTTCCGGAGACCCTTATGTCGGGTTTTACGCCCCTGATGAAATAGTCGCCCTTCCTGCCGGCAATACTGTAGCAGCGTTCACCGGTAAATACGGCCATCCTGCCGCTCGGAAGCGGTATCACATTGATATTTCCGCAGATTCCGGCAGTGTTTTCACCTATAAGGCAGGCCAGCCCCTTGTGTTTGACATAGTCCAGGAATTCTTCCTGATTGCTCATGCATGAGGAATTAATCAGAAAAACAATATTATTTTCGCGAGATTTGCGGATCTTGCGATATTCCGGCATCTTCCGCCGGCCGCGGCAGTCCGTATTCAGGAATGACACTTCCGGAATATAGGTATCAGGCTGTGTATCATAATATTCCAAGTCCTCCCAAAGCAGCGGCATGATATATCTGATAAGGAAAGTCGATGAAAATCTCAAATCGACGATTACCGGAGCTCCGGCGGCGTGTTCATCCAGCATGCCCTTTATCTCTTCGAGGGTTGACTGCCCAGGATTCAGATACAGGATTCCGTCATTGAGATATCGTGACCTGTTTGCATTCAGAAGTTCCTGATACGAAGAATAATACTTCCCGTAGCTGTCACCTGCCTCCATCATGCGGATCTGCATCTCAAGACTCCTGCCGCTCCGCCTCACCCGGCAGCCGGCAATGCTGTCTTCCGAATGGAATGCAAATGCCTCGATTTTCCGTATTTTGCTCTGCCATGAGCCCGATTCGAGGGATGCGAAATCTTCAATAATTCCTGATATTCGCTTCCCGTCCAATGACAACAGCCTGTCGCCTTTCTTCAATGCCGGATCATAAGACTCTGCCACGACTGCCTTCCTGCCGGACAATTTCATGCGGGCAGGAAAGAAATACCGGAAATTGTCCGGAAAATTCATATACGTCACATGGGCGTCATTGATTTTTGCCATCATGCGCCTGAGGGCCTCATATCTGCCGGACCTGGATTCCGAAGCCCTGCGCAAAGCCAGGCGGAGTTCCCTGTCCCAGTCCATGCCCTGCTCATGCAGGTACGGCGAAAAGTACCTGATGACATTCCATGCTGTCATGATATCTGCCATTTCCGCGACAGCGGCATCCTGCATCCACGCGTCCACGTCTTCTTCATCATAAAGGACCGTATCCTTATATCCGCATGCCGGACAAGTATGGTTGTCGTCAGACCAAAGCAGCATCGGGACATGCGCATAACGGCCTCCGCTTATCGGGATGCTGCAATACGTTCCTGTCCGGTCCTCTTCGAAAAGTCTGTTTTTCAGCGATACGTGGAGACCGTCCAGTGCTTCGGCATATTCATGGGTGATTCCGTTCAGGATATGGAAAGAATTTTCAGGTGAAGCCAGATCCCTGAAGTTCACTGATGCGAGACTGTTTCCCCGGCTGTCGCAGATTCTCATATTGTCCACGACAAAATCCCCCTTACCGACTATATAAAGCGCCCAGAATAGATTTTCATGCGAATTTTCACCTGTCACGGCCGAATAAGATATCTCTTTCCATTCCGGATCCGCTCTGAATGCCTTTTTCTCGTCCTGTGCAAGTTGTGTCATATAATCCACAGGGTCTGAATAGTCGTACGTATCCAGTACGATGCCGAAGTATGGATGAGCACTTTCATCGGACGGGGCAGCCTTCACCCTGAAAACAACCGTAAGCGTATCATTCCCGGGTTTTACGGGCAAATATCCGAATACTGCGAGCCTGTTCAGACTGAACGATTCAGCGTCCCTGTTCACACGCTTTCCCGAATATTTGTTGCTGAAAATGGATAAGTCCGCACCCTTGTGCTGCCAGTAAACAGGCTTCATCCCATCATGTCTTTCCGCATAATATTTGTCCAGGCGCGCTGACCGGCGATGTCCGCTTATTTCGAACATTGGAACGAAGCCAGAGAAAACGGACTCGGCCACCCTGTAAAATTCTTCGTCCGACGCACACTCCGGAATCTCGTGTGCACCATACAGGGCAAGAGCGTTCCAGTCGACGTCTGCCGCTTCATCCGCAGGCATGAACCATCTTGCCACTCCATATATTTTCGCGAAATCCTCCAAATAAGACAAGTTCCGGGTGCGGCTTCCCGGCGCGGCAGTCGAGGGAATCAGAAAAATCAAAGACAAAACGACGGAGACCGCATATTTAAGCAGAGGGACCATATCTTTTTTGCAACGTTTTTTCATATGGACGATCTTCATGCCGGCGTGGATCCGATGCCGACTGTCAGTATGCAAAATTAATGATTTTCATCAAATTTATTGACTATCCGCAAAAATACCCCTTGAACGGGCTTGTCAAACTATGCCGCCTGGACATGCAGGTTTAAGGATATCACATCAAATCTCAAACCGCATCAAAAACAATGGCGTAATTACTATATTTAGCCGTCAGGCTACATATACTGTATCGCCTCGGCAGAACAAATAAATTTGTTTTGCACTCGGCTTCTGCGTATATTTATCCTGACGGCTACATATACTGTATCGCCTCGGCAGAACAAATAAATTTGTTTTGCTCTCGGCTTCTGCGTATATTTGATAGATATTACAAAATAAAATTACTGCTTATGAAAAACAATTCCTTAATTTCGACGATAATCACCATAGCCGCAGGATTGACTGCATTGTCCGCCATGGCAGGCTGTACAGATATCATAGTAATAGAATGCATGCACCCTCAAACGATAGTCCCGGGGCCTGATCCGGACCAGGACGGAGATGGAGGAGGGTCCGGAAGCGGACTGGGCAGCAACCTTATCGGCTTCCACGCTTCAGTCGAAAGTCTCAATATCGCCACCAAATCCATGTCGCCAATATCAGCGAACACGAAAGTGATGATATACGCATATCACGGCTCCACAGATGAGGCCACTTCCACTTCGGCCGTAGCAAGAGGCTCATATACGGCGCAGCAGACCGGTACACTGACTGGCGACAGCGGATACAAGATGATGCTCAGCAACGGCAATTTCGACTTCTATGCCGTATCCACCAATACTTCGGCCGTCCCTCCGGTATTCTCGAACGGAATATCATCGGGACTGAGCAACGGGGTCGACTACCTCTGGTGGAACGTGGACAATTACGATGTGGCCGGGGCACAGGTCACCGTACCTATCGTATTCAACCATTCAGCCACGCAGGTATCCTTCGAGATAGACCATGGAGAAGGCATGTATGTCCAGGAGATAGTTTCCGCCACCATCACGGTATCAAAGCCCGGAGCGGCCATGGATCTTTCCACGGGTGTCATACCTGCCGCCACGGAATATGCGGAATCACCCGCCCAGATGGGAATCAACGGACTCAAGCTCCAGTACACCATGCTTCCGCTCAAATCGGAGGATCCGATGAAACTCACGATTCAGCTCAAGGCCAACGGAGAGCCTGACGTCAAGACATATGAAGTAGACGTAGACCTGCCTGACGGCGAACTAAAAGCCGGCAATTCATACAAATTCAGGGCTGTCATCAATGCGGACAACGTTACTTTCCCGCAGGTGGGCGTTTCAGACTGGGTCGACGTGGACGAGACAGGGAATCCTCTGTACCCTCATTAATGCAGGCGCCTCCGGCAGCCAGTTTTTCTGACAGCGTGGCAAGAGTTCTCCGGCACGGCAAAATA
>CALUQC010000022.1 GCA_944322805.1 uncultured Bacteroidales bacterium
CGCACCGTATTTCAAGTCGCCCTTGATGACACACCCCATATCGGACAGCTGGCATCTTATCTGATGATGCCTCCCTGTCAGAAGCCGGACTTCCAGAAGCCAGTAACGGTCCGTGGCACGGAGCAGCCTGTATTCGAGTTCAGCGGATTTGGCGTCCTGCCGCAATGCTCCCGGACGGCACATGTACGACTTGTTCCGGGATTCTATCCGGTAAATATAACCTGACAGCCGCGCTTCTTTTTCCGGAGGCGGCGCACATACGAGGGCCCAGTAATATTTGTGTATGTCTCCCTTGCGGAACATTTCGTTCAGCCTGGCCAGCGCCTTTGATGTCTTGGACAGGATGACTATGCCGCTCACAGGCCTGTCAAGACGGTGAGGGATGCCTATGAACACGCTGCCCGGCTTGCCGTCACGCATGGCGATATATGACTTGTACAAATCGGCAAGGGTCTCATCCTCGGTCTTGTCCGCCTGTACTATCTCCCCTGCCCTCTTGTTGATAACGAGGAGGTGATTGTCCTCATAAAGTATGCGCTCCCCGGCATCGGAATATTCCTGTTCTGATAGTGTCCTGTACAACATTTCTGAAAATTTTCGCCAAATATAATGAAAGTAAGCTGACATGTCCCATATTCCTGACAAAACAGTTACTGACATTTTGGCAGAAACCGGATATTGGCACAGGTTTCGATATTAGGCAGGCGTCTCCGACCGGACAGAGGGTCCGGGAAGAGACGGGAATAATGTCCTAAGGACAATGGAACAGCCCGAAGGACGCAAGTTTGAAAAAAATAAATAAAAAGGAGAAACATATTATGGGAAAAATCATTGGTATCGACTTGGGAACCACGAATTCATGCGTGGCTGTTATGGAAGGTAACGAGCCTACCGTAATCATAAACAACGAGGGGCAGAGGACGACCCCGTCAGTAGTCGCTTTCACCGAAGGCGGCGAGAGAAAAATAGGTAATCCTGCAAAAAGGCAGGTCATTAGCACTCCTCACAAGGCCGTCTTTTCCATAAAGAGGTTCATGGGGGAGACATACGATCAGGTAACAAAGGAAGTGGAAAGGATGCCTTACAAGGTGGTCCGCGGCGAGAACAATACGCCGAGGGTGGACATCGACGGAAGGCTTTACACTCCGCAGGAAATTTCCGCAATGATTCTTCAGAAGATGAAAAAAACGGCGGAAGAATATCTGAGGCAGGATGTTACCGAAGCTGTCATCACTGTTCCGGCCTACTTCTCGGATTCGCAGAGGCAGGCTACCAAGGAAGCGGGCAAAATCGCCGGACTGGATGTAAAACGTATCATAAACGAGCCGACGGCGGCTGCTCTCGCATACGGTCTTGACAAGAAGAACAAGGATATGAAAATAGCCGTTTACGACCTCGGCGGCGGTACATTCGATATCTCCATCATGGAACTGGGAGACGGCGTTTTCGAGGTCAAGTCTACCAACGGCGATACGCACCTCGGAGGAGATGATTTCGACCAGGTAATCATAGACTGGCTGGCATCCGAGTTCGCGTCCGAGAACGGCGGCATAGACCTGAAGAAGGATCCTATGGCTCTGCAGAGACTGAAAGAGGCTGCCGAAAAGGCGAAAATCGAACTTTCGAGCCAGACTTCCACGGAAATCAACCTGCCTTACATAATGCCGGTAGACGGTATTCCTAAACATCTGGTAAAGACTCTGACAAGGGCAAAATTCGAGCAGCTGGCAGACAGCCTTATCCAAAGGACCATAGAGCCGTGCCGCAAGGCCCTGTCCGATGCAGGTTACACGGCTTCCGATATCGACGAAATCCTGCTCGTGGGAGGATCTACCCGTATCCCTGCCATCCAGGCCATCGTAGAGAAGTTCTTCGGCAAAGCTCCTAACAAGAGTGTGAATCCGGATGAAGTCGTAGCCATCGGTGCGGCAATCCAGGGTGGTGTGCTGGCCGGCGATGTCAAGGACGTGCTTCTGCTTGATGTCACTCCGCTTTCCCTCGGTATCGAGACTTTGGGCGGTGTCATGACCAAACTCATTGAGTCCAACACGACCATTCCTACCAGGAAGTCCCAGGTATTCTCGACGGCTGCGGACAACCAGCCTTCAGTGGAAATCCACGTGCTCCAGGGAGAAAGGCCTATGGCAAAGGACAACAAGGAAATCGGCAAATTCCATCTGGACGGCATAGCTCCGGCTCCGAGAGGTGTTCCGCAGATCGAAGTGACTTTCGACATAGACGCCAACGGTATCCTGAACGTTTCCGCAAAGGACAAGGCTACCGGCAAGGAGCAGAACATCAGGATAGAGGCTTCCTCAGGACTGAGTGAAGACGAAATAAAGAGGATGCGTGACGAGGCCAAGGCCAATGAGGCTGCGGACAACGCCGAGCGTGAAAGGGTGGACAAGATCAACAATGCCGATGCGATGTGCTTCCAGACCGAGAAAAATCTGAAAGAGTACGGCGACAAGATCCCTGCCGACAAGAAAGGCGCCATCGAATCCGCTCTGAACAGTCTGAAAGAGGCTGTCAAAAACCAGAATGTCGCAGACATCGACAAATACAACAGCGAACTCGAGGCTGCATGGCATGCCGCATCCGAGGATATGGCAAAGGCTGCAGGCGCACAGCAGGGCGGACCTCAGGGACCGTTCCAGGGAGGGCCTCAGGGACCGCAGAACGGACCGGACAATCAGGG
>CALUQC010000023.1 GCA_944322805.1 uncultured Bacteroidales bacterium
CACTGGAGGCGGAACGGGGCGTACGTCGGCTGAAAATGCGGTTTGAGATTGACTTCCAAATGGCTTTGCCCAAGTTTACAACCAGATTGCTTTTGTTTCTTCATATTTTTGCCTTGTCAAAAGAAGAATTGCTGCGGCGATAAAATGGAAATCATTATGGGTAACGAACATTCCGGTCATCACCACCATCATCACGTTCCTGCCTCGGTAAGCAGGATATTCATATTGTGCATAGTCCTGAATCTGCTCTTCGTGTTTGTGGAAGCAGTTGTGGGCTTCATGTCGGGGTCCGTAGGCCTGCTTTCCGATGCGGGACACAATCTCAGTGACGTATTCAGCCTTCTGATAGCCCTGCTCGCGATAAAGATGGCCACGATGAAGGCCAATCCCAAATTCACTTACGGATACAGGAAAACCACCGTGCTGGCCTCTCTGCTGAATGCGGTGATTCTGCTTGTGGCTGTCGGCGCGATTATCATAGAAAGCATTTCGAGAATGAGCCACCCGCAGGAAGTTTCGGGAGCGGCAATTTCCTGGACCGCCGGCATAGGTATCGTTGTCAACGGGCTTACCGCCTGGCTGCTGATGCGGGATCAGGACAAGGACCTGAATATCAGGGGGGCCTTCCTGCATATGGCGATGGATACATTGGTCTCGGCGGGTGTCGTGGTTTCCGGTATTGTCATAAATTTCACCGGCGTCCTGTGGATAGACCCGGCAATAAGTCTGCTCATAGCGGCCATTATCCTCGTCTCCACCTTCAGCATGCTGAAGGAAAGCCTTTTCATGTCTATTGACGCCGTGCCGGAATCGGTGGACATGGACAGGATAAATGAGGGCCTGCCGGCAATCCCCGGCGTCAGCAGCTGGCACCATCTGCATGTATGGGCCATAAGCACTACCGAGAATGCGGCTACGATCCATCTTGTCCTCGAAGACATTTCCGGCATGGAGCAGGCCAAGTCCCTTACCCGCGAACTGTTCCGCAGCGCAGGCGTCGGACACTGCACCATCGAATGCGAATCGTGCGATTCCCACTGTCCGTCGCTCACCTGCCGGTAGGAAATAAATTTTGAAAAAAAAACGCGAAGTATTATCTTCGCGATGTGTATTGAACCAAAACCTATTACTCTATGCCAATCGTCGTGAAGAAGGTGTCATCTTCCAAGGAGATGCGCACTTTCATAGATTTTGCTTCGGAATATTACAAAGGGCATCCGTGCTATGTGCCTAATCTGCGCTCTGATGATGTCTCTACGTTCGATCCGAAAATAAACAAGGCATTCGAATTCTGCGAGGCCGAGTATTTTCTTGCGTACAAGGACGGAAAGGTCGCCGGAAGAGTGGCTGCCATCATAAATCCGAAAGCGAACGAGACCTGGAATGTAAAGCAGGTGCGTTTCGGCTGGATAGACTTCATTGAGGATATGGAAGTGGCGTCCGCACTCCTGGATGAGGTGGCCCGATGGGGCAGGGAGCGCGGTATGGACAGGATTGCCGGACCGCTCGGCTTCACGGATTTCGATCCCGAGGGCATGCTCGTGGAAGGCTTCGACAAGCTCGGGACCATGATTACCATCTACAATTATGAATACTATCCCGCCTTTCTTGAAAAACTCGGGTACGAAAAAGAGGCAGACTGGCTTGAATATCTGATCAAACTTCCTGACAGCCTTCCGGAGCGGTATGAGAAGATGGCGCAGATAGTGCTCGAGAAAAACCGTCTGAAAGTCCGCAAACTGACCCGCTCCATCATTCGCAAGGAGCAGTACGGCAGGAAGATGTTCCACCTTATAAACGAGTCGTACAACCAGCTTTACGGCTACTCCCTTTTGTCCGAAAAACAGATAGACCAGTACGTGTCCCAGTATCTGACATTCATAGATTTGGACATGGTGTCGTTCGTGGAGAACGAGGAGGGGGAGCTTGTCGCGTGTGGCATCACCATACCGTCCCTTGCCAAGGCGTTGCGGAAGGCTAAGGGACGTCTTTTTCCGTTCGGCTGGATACATTTGCTGAATACCCTGTATGTGAACAAACCGGATATCGTGGACCTTCTCCTGGTAGCTGTCAAGCCGGAATACAGGAACAAGGGCCTGCACTCGATTCTTTTTGCTGACCTGATACCGTCTTTGATACGCATGGGCTTCAAGTATGCGGAGAGCAATCCGGAATTGGAGACCAACACGAAAGTCCAGGCCTTGTGGAGTGCATTCGAGAACACGGTCCACAAGCGCCGCCGCGTTTACGGCAAGGCCATAGAGTAAAGTTCCGCCTATGTGTTCCTTTCCTTGTACAGGCCGTCTATGATGCCGTCTGCAAGGCCTATGACAGGGACGTAGATGTATGTCGCCCCGGTGATGTCCGATATGGTAAGGAAAATCCTTGCGGCAGGTACGATGACGTCTGCCCGGTCCGGCTTCAGCGCATATTCTTCCATTCGCTGCTCGACCGTCATGTCTTTCAGCCTGTCGTACAGGTCGTGCAGGGATGCTGCCGTCATTCTCGAATAGCGGCTGTCACGCCCCCTGACTA
This sequence comes from uncultured Bacteroidales bacterium, assembly GCA_944322805.1. Classification (GTDB taxonomy): domain Bacteria; phylum Bacteroidota; class Bacteroidia; order Bacteroidales; family UBA932; genus Cryptobacteroides. The sequence continues at coordinate 2,536 of CALUQC010000023.1, forward strand.
ACTTCACGAGCTTGTTGATATTGCCTCCCGAGCCTATGAGATTGATGCCGGGGTAGGAGAGTGCCAGATCCCCCATGTCCTTGCGCAGCCTTTGCCATTCGCTTTCCGCAACGGCCTCGTTCAGTATGCGCACCGTACCGATGTTGTAGGAGCGTGAGCAGACCAGTTCCCCGTCGGCAAGGAGGTTGATTTCCGTACTTCCTCCGCCCACATCCACGTACATGAAGTTCCCCTTGCGGCCTTTCATGTTTTCGATGTGGTTGTTGTATATCATCCTGGCCTCTTCCTGTCCGTCGATGATTTCTATTTTTATGCCGGTCTTCTTTTCTATGGCCCTGATTATCTCCGGACCGTTGGACGCGTCCCTCATGGCGGAAGTGGCGCAGGCACGGTAAGCCGTGACATTGTAGATTTTCATCAGATTCTTGTACGCCTTCATCAGCCGGATCATGTTCTTTTCCTTCACTTCGGAGATTTTGCCCGAAACGAAGACGTCGAAACCCAGCCTCAGCGGCACGCGCAGAAGCAGGACCTTGCTGAAAAGCGGCTCATCCTGGCTTTCAAGCTGCTTTATAAGAAGCCTTACTGCATTCGACCCGATGTCTATTGCGGCATACGTGACCGCATTTTCATTGATATTGCCTGTTCCTTCTTCCATGGTATCAGTCGTTGTTTTCCAAATAATACTCGTACAGAGCCTCCTGGGAGCCTTTCTCGAGCGGATTTTCACAGGACCACGGCCTGTTCTCCCCGGTCCCGTCCACTGTCCGGCCCTGCATGGTGTCCCTCAGGCCGTACTCTACGATTCTTTTCATTTCGAGTTTCAGGGTAGGGTCGTAGACCGGGGCCACCACTTCTATCCTGTTGTCCAAATTCCTCGGCATCCAGTCGGCAGAGCCGATAAACACTTTTTCCACACCGCCTCCGGCAAATATGAATATCCTCGAATGTTCGAGAAACCTGTCGATGATCCCGCATATTTTTAGGTGGCAGCCTTCCGGCAGGCCGGTTGTCGAAAGGGAACAGTTCCCCCTGACTAAAAGGTCGGTCGGAACCCCCGCTTCCGCTGCCTCATACAGCTTCGCCACCATGTCCCGGTCGGTAACATGATTTATCTTTATCTTGATCCAGGCAGGCTTCCCGGCCTTCTTGTTCTTGATTTCGGCATCGATCAGGCTGAGGAACTTCCGTTTCATCCCGTTTGGGGAGACCAGGAGTTCCTTGAAACGTACCGGCATGTATGGCTTTTCGATAAAACTGAAAAGCAGTTCCACATCTGACGTGATTCTCGGCGAAGCCGTCATGATGATGCAGTCCGTGTAGGTCCCGGCATTCCCTTCGTGAAAGTTCCCGGTGCTGACGCACGCTATGGCCGGACCTCTTTTCATCCCGATATGCACGACTTTCGAGTGGATTTTCAGCCCTTCCACCCCGAATATTACCTTTACTCCGGCGTCCTGCAGCTTTTGCGCCCATACCATGTTGGACTCTTCGTCGAAACGGGCGAGCAGTTCTATCACGGCGGTGACCTTCTTTCCGTTGCGCGCCGCACCGATAAGGGCCTTTATGACCTTTGAGTCACGGGCCAGCCGGTACAGGGTGATTTTGATGCTTTTGACATTCCTGTCCAGGGCGGCTTCATGCAGCAGCCCGATGAATGACGAAAAGTTGTGGTAAGGCACATGCAGGAAACGGTCCTGTTCCCTGATTTTCTCCATGATAGAGCCGGATTCCCTGAAAGGCGCCTGAATGATTGCCGGCATCGGCCGGTATTTGAGGTCTTTCCTGCCGCAGTCCGGGAATTTCATCAGATCCTTGTGATTCTGGTATCTTCCGCCCTGCATCACGGTATCGCTGAGTCCCAGATCCAGTTTGCCGAGCACCCTTTTCAGCAGGTCGGCCGGCATGTTCCCGTCATATACCACTCTGAGGGCTTCGCCTTTTTTCCGGCTTTTCAGCCCTTTTGAAATCTTTTGCAGGATGCCGCTCCTCTGGTCGTCGTCGATTTCCATCTCGGCATCGCGTGTGAACTTGAAGGCGTAGGATTCGAAAGAGGTGAAGCCGGCTCCTGCGAAAATCTTGGTCAGCGAGCATCTGACCACATCGTCCAAATACATTATATAGCTTTTCCCGTCCTTGTCAGGCAGCCTTACGAATCTGCCGCAGGACTGCACGGGAAGCTCGAAAAAGGCATAATCGTAGACCTGTTTTCCTCCGGCAGCCGTCTTTACTGCACGGACCGCATGGTAGATGCTCTGGTCGGATTCATAGTCCAAATGCTTGACGGAAGCGAATCTTACAGGCACTATAAGGCCGTCTATCTTTTCGGAATAGTACGAATGGATGAATTCCAGCTGGTCCGGCGTCACGTCCTTGTCCGAGATGATACAGATGTTTTCATCCCGCAGGGCCTTGTAGACGTTCTGCACGCCTTCCTCATACTCTTTCTGATATTTGGCGTTCAGTTTGGAAATCTGCTTCACGGTGTTTTTTGCCAGCAGGGCTTCTTTTGCCCCCTGCTTCCCGTCCCATTCGGCTATCCTGTTCTGGGATGCGACCCTGACGCGGAAAAATTCGTCAAGATTGTTCGAATAGATTCCGAGAAACGACAGGCGTTCGAGCAGCGGCACGTTGTCCCTGCATGCTTCCTGAAGCACGCGTCTGTTGAAATACATCCAGCTGATGTCCCTTTCGATATAAGGCAGCTTTTTCTTTTTGTTGGCAGGCATAAGATGTTATGTCGGATTTACCCGGTAAAATAAGAATTTTTCTGTTAATAAATTATTAATTGCGGGAAAATCTTTTTTTCTGCCGATATTTGATATATTTGAAAGATTAACGGAAAATGAAATAATCGGAAATGTGCGGAATAGTAGGATATATAGGAAACGGCGAAGCATATCCGGTCCTTATCGACGGGCTGAAACAACTTGAATACAGAGGCTACGACAGCGCCGGCATCGCCCTTGTGGACGGAAACGGCAGGCTGAACGTATATAAGGAGAAAGGCAAGGTCGCCGACCTTGAAAAACATATTGCGGACAGGGACAAGTCCGGACATACGGGCATAGCCCATACGCGGTGGGCCACACATGGAGAGCCGGGCGCAGTGAATGCACATCCCCATGTGTCGTCTTCCGGACGATTCGCGCTGGTCCACAATGGTATCATAGAGAATTATGCCGTCATCAGGGAGAATCTGAAAAAGAAAGGCTACGAATTCAGGAGTGCCACGGATACGGAGGTCCTGGTGCAGCTGATAGATTACATAGCATCGCGCGATGATGCGGACACCGTAGCAGTCCTGCAGTGTGCATTGAAGGAAGTCGTAGGGGCATATGCCATCGCCCTTGTGGATATGGAGCATCCCGACTGCCTGTATGCCGCCAGGAAAAGCAGCCCGCTTGTCATCGGCATGAAGGACAACGATTTCTATCTTGCTTCCGACGTGAATCCCATTGCGGCCTACACGGACCGGGTAGTCTATCTTGAGGACGAGGAAATCGCGTCCATGCATTACGGGGACAGGCTGCGGATAGTGAATCTGTCAAATGCCGAATGCAGCCACGAGGTCATGACCGTTTCGAAAAATCTCGGACGGGCGGAGAAAGGCGGTTTCGGGCACTATATGCTGAAAGAAATTTTCGAGCAGCCTGACTGTATCCGGGACTGCATGAGGGGCCGGGTGGATCCGGAAGCAGGGACCGTGACCCTTTCTGCAGTGCGTGACCACAGGGAGCGGCTTTTGTCCGCCGGCAGATTCATAATAGTGGCGTGCGGCACATCCTGGCATGCCGGCCTGATAGGCAAGCAGCTGTTCGAAGACCTGTGCCGGATACCGGTGGAGGTAGCCTATGCTTCGGAATTCAGGTACAGCAACCCTGTCATAAGGAGTACGGATGTGGTCTTTGCCATATCCCAGAGCGGGGAGACTGCGGATACGCTCGCCGCCATCGAACTTGCCAGGTCGGCAGGCGCTTTCGTGTACGGTATCTGCAATGCCGTAGGGGCAAGCATCCCGCGGGCAACGGATACCGGCTCCTACATTCATGTCGGACCGGAAATCGGAGTGGCTTCCACCAAGGCATTTACCGGGCAGGTGACGGTGCTTGCCATGATAGCGCTTGATCTTGCAAGGGAGAAGCATACCTTGGACGGGGAAAGACATGCAGCCTTAGTCCGGGAGCTGGCCGGCATTCCGGACAAGATGAGGGAAGTCCTCAAGACCGACACCGTGATAGGCTCGCTTTCGAGGATATTCACTTATGCGAAGAACTTTATCTATTTAGGCCGCGGATATTCTTATCCGGTGGCACTTGAGGGCGCCCTGAAACTCAAGGAAATATCATATATCCACGCCGAAGGGTATCCGGCCGCGGAGATGAAGCACGGTCCGATAGCCCTTATCGACGAGGAAATGCCCGTGGTCATTATCGCCACGAGAAATGCCATGTACGGAAAAATCCTGAGCAATGTCCAGGAAATCAAGGCCAGGAAGGGAAAGGTAATCGCCATCGTGACGGAAGGGGATGATGTCATAAGCAGGATAGCCGACGTCAGCGTGGAAATCCCCGGGACAGCGGAATGTCTTGACCCTCTCCTCGCCACCATACCGCTCCAGCTTCTCGCATATCATATCGCCGTATGCAAGGGCAAGGATGTCGACCGGCCGCGCAACCTCGCCAAAAGCGTCACCGTAGAGTAGCTGTCCCGCAGATTTAATATTTTGTAAACACCGATTAGCTTTTCATAAACATTCGTGTCATAAAAAATAAATTTCCCCGGACTACTTTTGCCGCAAATTCAAAAGTATGATATTGAAAGGGAAATTCTGGATTTTTGCAACGCTCTTTCTTACAGGTTTTTCGGCATATGCCGGGACGGAAACGAATACTATCAGGGGAAGAATCATCGACGCATCCACAGGAGAGGAAATCATAGGTGCCGCCGTCATTCTCAAGGAACTGGCCAACACCGGTACGGTCACCGGTCTCGACGGCAGTTTCACGATAGCCACCGAACTGGACAAATGCACGCTACTGTGTACGTCCATCGGCTACAAGGATGTTGAAATTTCTTTCGAACATGCGGGAAGCGATCTGATTGTCAGGCTCGAGCCTGACAATATAGCCTTGGATGCGGTCATCGTCACGGCAGACAACAAGGGCAGGACCGAAGCGGCGGCAAGAGGCATTGAACGGTCCTCGCTCAATGTCGTCAATGTGATGAGTGCCAAGGCCATGGAGCTGTCTCCCGATCTGACTGTAGCCAACGCCGTACGGAGGATGTCCGGCGTTACCATTGAAAGGAACGGCAGCGGCGAAGGGCAGTATGCAATATTGAGAGGTATGGACAAAAGGTACAACTACACTCTTATAAACGGGGTGAAGATACCGAGTCCCGACAATAAGAACAGATTCGTCCCTCTCGACATTTTCCCGTCTGAAATGCTCGACCGTCTGGAAGTGACCAAATCGCTGACTGCCGACATGGAAGGTGACGGCATCGGGGGAGCGGTGAATCTGGTCATGAAGGATGCCCCTGAAAAATTCGAGGTAAGCGCCAATGTCGCCACGGGCTACAGCGCCCTGTATCTCGACCGTGATTTCGAGTCTTTCAACCACAGGGCCGGCCAGAAACTTTCTCCGTTCGAGAGGATGGGAAACGATATCAGCAAGGACTACTCGGTGACCCGCAAGGATTTTACGATGAAGAATCTGCAGGTCAGGCATTCCAGGCCAAGACCGGATATCGTGGGCGGCTTCTCTTTCGGGGACAGGTATTTCGGGGACCGGCTGGGACTGCTCGTGGGAGTAAGCTATCAGAATCTGTTCAGGGGAAAGGATTCCGAAATATACTATGTCCAGGGCTCTACCGGAGACGGTACGGAGAACAGAACTTACTCCGAGGAGCAGAACAGGCTCGGTGCGCACGCCAAATTGGATTACCGTTTCAACGGAAGGCACAAGCTGATGCTTTACGGCGGATACATGGATCTGAGAAAAAGCGAGGTGAGGGACGGACGGAATGACAAGGAATGGATAGTCAAGATGCAGTGGGAAAGGCAGTACATCATAAATACCACGCTCAAGGGTGACCATTCCTTCCTTGACGGGAACAGGTTGAAATTAGACTGGACGGCAGTGTTCTCCAAGGCGTACAGCACGTCTCCGGACAATGCCAAGATATTCATCAGCATGCAGCAGCCCCACCTGCGAAACACCGATTCGGCGGAAAAACGCTGGGAACACAATTCGGACAGGGATTTCGCAGGCTATGCCAATATTTCGTACCGCTTCGATTTCGGCAGCGGCACTGACCTGATGCTCAAGGCCGGAGGCATGTACAGGAACAAAATCCGCGACAGCTATTTCAACGAATATACTTTCGACTCCGCCACCGGAAGGGAGGACCTGCAATATTACGGCGAGGACTGGACGAACTTCAATGAACTGCTGCTGACCCCGCGTGAGTACGGAAACGTCGGAGATCCGCTGAACTACGGTGCCTGGGAAAATATCGCGGCAGGTTATTTCATGGCGAAATACGACTGGAACGGACTCGAACTCATCGCCGGAGTCCGGGCTGAACATACGGACCAGGGATATACGCTCGATTATCCGAGAAAGGAAGATGCCGAAGGCGACCAGGACTATGTGGACATACTTCCGAGCCTGCATGTGAAGTACAATGTGCACAGGAATGCCAATCTCCGGTTTTCATACGGACGTTCCGTCAACCGCCCCGGATTCTTCGAAATAGTGCCGTACACCATCCTTAACGAGGACTACGACGAGAAGGGAAATCCGGACCTGAAACATACGGTTGCCGACAATCTCGACCTGAGATACGAATTCTTCCCGCGTTCTTCCGAGCAGTTCATGGTCGGGCTGTTCTGGAAAAAACTGCGGAATCCGATAGAGTACGGGCTGATAAATGACGGGCAGGCTACCTTCATCACGCCGATGAACTACGGAACGGCCACCAACGCCGGAGTGGAAGTGGACATAATGAAATATTTCAAATGGTTCGGCATCAAGGCCAACTATACATACACCAATTCAAGCATCACTACCATAAAGAGAAAGCGGGAAGGTACGGAAGTCCGGAACAGGACCCAGACGCGCCCGCTTTACGGACAGGCCGCCCATGTGGCCAATCTTTCCCTGCTTTTCAAGTTTGCAAAGGCCGGAATAGAGGCCCAGGTGTCTGGCTCGTACACTGGAAGGCGGCTGAGCGAGATATCCAACTGGCTCGACAACGACATATGGGAGGCAGGATACGTGCAGCTCGACGCTTCGGTGGAAAAGACCTTCAAGGCGGGATTCGCGATTTTCGCCAAGGCTTCTAATCTGCTCGACACTCCGGTGCTCAGATTTGTGAATCCGAGCCAGCTGACAGACTCCTATACCGGCTATGAGAGATACCGCGGCGGGGTTATCGAAAGACGCGAATGGCATGGACAGGCTCTGACGATAGGTGTCAGATACAGATTCTCGGAAAAATAGCCGGAGATATAGGAAAAATAACCGGTGATAATAATTGTCTAACCAATCATTAAAATAAATTTTATGAAATTCAGAAATTATCTTTTTCTTGCTGCGGCTGCGGCTTTCACTTTTGCCGCTTGCAGCAATTTCGACGATGACATGACGGAAGACGACGGTGCGAATACCGGAGAGGAGTTCCGCCTTCCGGATTTCCCGGAAGATGTCGAGACAGTTTCCGGTGAAGTTTCAGGAAACTGGACTTCGGATGTCTATGTGGACGGGCATATTACGGTACCGGAGGGAAAGACCCTGACCATAAGTGAAGGAGTGACCGTATATTTCAACGGGGCCGGAGCCGGAGTCAACCATGCTGCCATAGAGTTTTCGGTAGACGGAAACCTGTATTGTCTCGGAACGGAGGAAGAGCCGGTCACGCTCACGGTCTACGGAGGCAGCACCATACCTGAAACAGAAAAGATGAACGGATACTGGGGTGGTATCGTGGCCGGATTGTCCTGCGCCGAGATGCTGATCGACCATACTGTCATCGAATACACGGGCGGGCAGGTGATAGAGGGCTCTCCTGCAGTTGAAAACGGCTATTATACTGCCGGGGACGATGCTTATCCGCAGATTACCACCAATAATGTGAACGGAAAGTACGTCATCACCAACAGCGTCATCCGCAACGGCTGGTCCGACGGTATCTACATGATGGGCGGGCAAGCCATTATCACCGGCAACATATTCAGCGCCACCGGATATGACGGGGCCGAGGCTGTCAACGTGAAAGCCGGGTGCAAGGTAGATGTGGCCCGCAATATCATGTTCAGCCCGAACACCAACGGCCTCAAACTTTCCAGCTCCGACCAGGACGATGCCGCCGGCAGGACCCAGGCTCTTGTCTGCGCCTATAACAACACTGTCATCAATGCCGGATGGAGACGCGACGGCGAAAAGGGCGGAAGCATCTATGTCGAGGAGAATGCCAACGTAAGCGTGTTCAACAACCTCCTTGTGAACTGCAAGTTCCGCGCAATCACTCCGGAATGGGGTACGGCCGGCGCTGAAGACCGGTACGACAGGGAGAATTCGATGATAGACTATAATTTCTACGCTTCCGGTACGGTACAGAGCCATCTTTTCTTCGAAGGTACATACGATGATGACGGCGAGACCCTGTCCTATTCAGGCGTGAAGTTCCCTTACGAAGGCTACGCATACAAACATGATGAATATGACACGGAAAAGGTAGACGTGAACAGCAAGATAGCCGGGTCGGCGGAACAGGCCTCGGAGCTGGATCCCGAGTTCGTGAACTACAACATTGATGCGGACCCTGCTCTGTACGGCTGGGATGACAGCTGGGACTTCCATGTACAGGCTGGATCTCCGGTGCTTTCCGGAGCTTATTCCGCAGGCGACAGGCAGCCTTATTTCCTTGCTTCCGGTCTTGCAGTCAACGGGAAGACTTATAATTCACCTGCTGTCGGGGCCTATTTCGGTGCCTTCGGCGAAGCGGAATAATTGAAAGCACGCCATGAAAAGAATATTGTTTACGGCATTGCTGGCGGCATCCGCCATCATAAGCGCCTGCACGCAGTCCGCCGATACGTCCGGACAGGACTGGAAGAGTTTGGAAAAGTCCCTGAATTTCTATGTGGCCAATGATCTCGGGCGCAACGGTTACTATGACCAGAAGCCGATAGCGGAGACCATGGGCAGGATGGCTGAAACCATCGACATAGAATTCGTGGTCGCAGCAGGCGACGTGCATCATTTCGAAGGTGTGCAGAGTGTATCCGATCCGCTCTGGATGACCAATTTCGAACTGATTTACTCCCATCCTGACCTGATGATAGACTGGTATCCCATCTGCGGAAACCATGAGTACAGGAGCAATACCGATGCTGTAGTCGCATACAGCAATGTGAGCGCTCGCTGGGAAATGCCAGCCAAATACTATACTTTCGTAAAGGAGGAGGACGGGATGACGGTCCGCATCGTGATGGTGGACACTACGCCTGTCATAGACAAGTACCGCGAGGAAACAGACAAGTATGCCGATGCTTCCAAATCGGACTGGACCGTTCAGATGGAGTGGCTCGACAAGGTGCTCTCAGAGGCTGATGAGGACTGGGTCATCGTGGTGGGGCATCATCCGATATATGCCTATACGGACAAGGATGACAGCGAGAGGACGGATCTCCAGGAGAGGCTTGATCCCGTATTGCGCAAATACGGCAACGTGGACATGTATGTATGCGGCCATATCCATACGTTCCAGCATATCCGCAAGGACGGCTGTGACATCGACTATGTGGTCAATACTTCGGGCTCGCTCAGCCGCGGGGACGTGCAGCCTGTCGACGGCACCGTGTTCTGCAGCAACAAGTCCGGCTGGTCCCTGGTGACTGCGGACAAGCACGAGCTCGACCTTTACATGCTCGACAAGGACGGCAACATCCTGCACAGGATCTCAAGGAAGAAGTGACCTTTTCCCCGGCTTCGCCCGCCGGACGAATGACATTGACGCAGGCTCCGCCGGACGATTTTGGAGCATAAAGAAACGTGAGTTCGATGAATTTTAATTTATTGAAAATCATCGAACTTCCGCTGAGGAGCAGGACGTAAGTCCTGCGACGGGCCCCCGGCGAGGGGGCGAATGGGGGTGGCGCCCCTTGAAAAGGGGCTG
>CALUQC010000024.1 GCA_944322805.1 uncultured Bacteroidales bacterium
AAAAGTGGATGCACGAGCACTGCGATGCCTTAATGAAGCAGACGGAAACGCCGATAGCGGCGGACGGCGGCTTCCATGTGACCCGGGAGGAAAACGGGAAACGTGAAAAAGTGGCTTCGGATGTCACTGTAGCGATGTTCGGCGACAGGCTCGAGCTGAGTTCAGGCATCATGAGGATCGTATGCCGCATCGGTGAGATTACAGCTTTCGGCACGGCATTGTCGAGCTCCATGTATTTTACGGCTGGAGGCGTACATTACCAGCTCGTTTCGACGCGTACGGTTTCCCTGCTGAAATATTACGCCCTGTGGCGGTGCCTTTCCGGACGCGCTTATTTATGATATGTTGTATCGGAAAATGAAACAGCTTCAAATCATGGGTATAATCAGGAAAATATCGGCCATGGCAATGACGGCAGCGGCTGTCGCGGCGGTGTCCTGTTCTTCTGCAGGCTCGGATGTGCGGCTGCGGGGACGGTCGGACGGGGGAAAAAGCCCCGTCACGGTGCGGGTAATGGAAATAAGGGAAACGGCCGGCACGGGGCTTTACAGCTATGTGGGGACGGCAAAGGCGTCCAAATCGGCTTACGTGAGCTGTCCTTATCCGGGCAGGCTGGCAAAGCTGAATGTTTCCGAAGGCGGCAGGGTGAAGGCCGGCCAGGTAATGGCAGAGATAGAATCGCAGTCTGTGAAAAGCAATTACGACATGGCCATGGCCACCCTGAAACAGGCTGAAGACGGTTATGAAAGAGTCAGGAAAGTCCACAGTTCGGGAAGTGTGCCGGATGTGAAGATGGTGGAAGCCGAGACGCAGCTCGCCAAGGCGCGTTCCGCAGCGGAAATGGCTGCCGGTGCAATGGAAGACTGCAAGATCAAGGCTCCTTACGATGCTGTGGTCTCCGACGTATTCGCAGATCCGGGCATGGAACTCGGCATGCTGGACCGGATAGCGAGGATAGTGGACATATCTTCCGTGGAAATAAGGTTTTCCGTGCCGGAAAATGAAATAGGCAGGATACGTCCCGGCATGCAGGTAACTGCCGACATCCCGGCATTGGATGCGGCAGGCGTTTCCGGGAAAGTCGTTTCCAAGGGCGTGGAGGCTTCCCCTCTTTCCCATACGTACGAATGTACCGCCGTACTGGAGCGCAGCTTGCCGGAGCTTAAACCGGGCATGGTCTGCAAGGTATTCATGGACAAACCGGAAGCGGCTGCCGGATTCGTCATCCCTGCCTCGTCCGTCAGGACGGATGTATCAGGGAGATATGTCTGGACGGTTGACAACGGGACCGTAGCCAGGACATCCGTGGTCATAAGCGGCTTTTCAGGCAGCGGAGTCGTGGTCTCGTCAGGTCTTTCGGCCGGAAATCTCATCATTACCGAAGGCATGCAGAAGGTCTGCACGGGTATGGAAGTCATGATTGAAAAATGATGAAAAGCAGGGATTCGGCCAATATCATAAAGGGTTTCATAGCCCACCGGAGGGTGATATACGTGATAGTCATCGCCCTTGTCCTCGTGGGCATCACCGGCCTTTTTTACATAAACAAGGATGAATTCCCTTCGTTCGAAATCAAGCAGGGGCTTGTAGCCGGCATCTATCCCGGAGCTACTCCCGGGCAGGTGGAGGAACAGCTTACCATGCCTCTCGAGGACATCCTTTTCTCATTTACGGAAGTCGACAGGGAGAACACCAGGTCCTATTCCCGGGATGGAATCTGCTATATTTATGTGGACCTGGCCGTGCCGGCTGCGAAGAAAAACGAAGTCTGGTCCAAGATAAAGCTGAAACTGGACGCGGCCAAGGTGACATTGCCTCCGGGAGTGCTCGCGGTGACCGTCCTCGATGATTTCAGCGCCGTGTCATCGCTTCTCATAGCCATGGAGTCTCCCGACAAGGGTTACACGGAAATGTACGACTATGCGGAGGAGTTGAGCCGCCGGCTGAGGAGGATCCCGGAACTGGCGAGCGTTTCCATCGTGGGTGCGCAGACCGAGGAAATCGCGGTAACCGTGGATTTGGAGAAACTGTCCGCATACGGTATCAGCCCCTCGTCGCTGATGTTCGACTACTATACTTCTTCTCTCTATGCCCCGTCAGGCTCGTTCGAGACGGATTATGTGAAATCTCCGGTATATGTGACCGGAGCCCTGGCATCCGAGAGGGAAGTGGAGGAGAAGATAGTTTACTCTGACCCTGCCGGCAACATCGTCAGGCTCGGTGACATAGCCGAAGTGGAACGCCGGTACAAGGAGCCTGCGTCTCTCGTGAACTACAACGGCCATACGGCTATAGTCCTGTCTGTAGAGATGCGTCTCGACAATGATATAGTGGCTTTCGGACGCGAAGTCGACGAAGTACTGGAAGAATTTGCCGAAACATTGCCCGACAGCGTCAGTCTGAGCCGGATCACCGACCAGCCGAAAGTCGTAGGCAAATCCGTCCTTTCTTTCCTGAGGGACCTTGTCATCTCGATGCTGGTCGTGATTTTCGTGATGCTGCTTCTGTTTCCGATGAAGTCGGCTCTCATAGCCGGCTCCGGAGTCCCTGTCTGTACGGCTGTCGCACTTGCAGTGATGTTTGTGGCAGGAATCGACCTGAATACCGTATCCTTGGCGGCCCTTATCGTGGTCCTGGGAATGATAGTGGATGACTCTATCATCACGATGGACGGCTATATGGACAAATTGGGCAGGGGAATGTCGCAGACTGACGCGGCTGCGGCAAGCGCCAGGGAACTGTTCACGCCGATGTTCATGGCGACTGCCGCTATCAGCGTGATGTTTTTTCCGATAAAGGGTATCATTACAGGCTATCTCGGGGATTTCGTGAAGACTTTCCCGTGGGTGGTGGCCATAGCTTTGTCAGCGTCCCTTGCTTACGCCATGTTAGTGGTGCCGTCGCTCGAGGTGCGGTACATCAGGTCTTCCCGTCCGGAAAAGACAGGCTGGTTCGGGAGAATCCAGGCGAAATTCTTCGACGGCATGCAGAAGGGCTATGAAAGGGCGCAGGGCGTATGCTTCCGTCATCCCAAACTGACTCTTTTGGCAGGGCTTGCGGCTGTAGGCCTCGGAGTGCTCATGTTCAGCCGGCTGAACGTGCAGATGATGCCCATGGCAGCCCGCGACTGCTTTGCGGTGGAAATCTATCTCGATGCCAATGCCCGGCTCGATGACACCCGGCAGGTAAGCGATTCTCTGCAGAGCATCCTCCTGAATGACAGCAGGGTCACTTCCGTGACGGCTTTCCTGGGGACGTCATCTCCGCGTTTCAATGCCACATACGCTCCGCAGCTGCCTGCTTCGAATTACGCCCAGTTTATCGTGAATACGGTTTCCAACAAGGCTACCGAGGAGGTCCTCAAGGATTTCGAGGGACGATACGAGCATTATTTCCCGCGTGCCCTGATACGTTTCAAGCAGATGGACTATCAGGCAGTGTCATCTCCGGTTGCCGTCACCGTGAAAGGCGCCGGACATGACCGGCTTGTAGCCGTAGCCGACAGCATAAGGAAATTCATGTACACCCTCGACGACATGCTGAAATGGGTGCACAGCGACAGCGACGACTGCATGGCGGCGGTGGACGTGACCTTGAATCCGGAGGAGGCCGCCCGTCTCGGCGTAAACCGTACCTTGCTTTCGCTTTCCCTGTCAGGCTCCCTGAACGGAAGGACCATCGCCGAGTTCATGGAAGACGGCCGGAAAATTCCGGTCAATCTGTACGGCAGTTCGGTAAACGACGAAATGGATTACGATGTGCTGGCCAATCAGATGGTGCCTTCATCCGTGCCCGGGGTCTCTGTGCCGTTGAGGCAGGTGGCCGATATTTCCCCGGCTTTCATGCCGTGGCAGTATGCCAGGACTTCCGGGGAAGAGTCCATAACTGTCGGGGCCGACATGAAATACGGATGCAGCCAGCCGGTGGCTATGAAAAAGATCAAGGCGTATATCGAGTCGGAAATCGAGCCATGTCTTCCGGAAGGCGTCACTATTTCATATGGCGGGCTTTCGTCGATGAACGGGACTGTCGGTCCGGAGATTTTCCTGAGTTTCGTATGTGCCGTGGCTGTGCTGTTCTTCTTCCTGCTTTTCCATTTCAAGAAGATGTCATTGGCCATACTGACTCTCGTCCTGAGTATGCTCTGCCTTTTCGGGGCTTCGTTCGGGATGTGGATTTTCAACTTGGATTTCGGCCTGACGTCGGTCCTGGGCCTTATCAGTTTAGTGGGAATCATCGTGCGCAACGGCATTATCATGTTCGAGTATGCCGAAGAATTGCGTTTCGGGCGTGGCTATGCGGTGAAGGATGCTGCCGAGGAGGCCGGCAAGCGCAGGATGCGTCCGATTTTCCTGACCTCCTGTACGACAGC
>CALUQC010000025.1 GCA_944322805.1 uncultured Bacteroidales bacterium
AGAATTATGCTGAGCGGAGTCTTGAACTCGTGAGACACGTCCGAGAGGAACTTCGTCTTCATGTCCGCGGATTTCAGGGCCCTGTCCCTTTCGATATGCTCGATCTGAAGCTGATGCCTCATCCTCATGTAATAAAAGGCCCATGCGCACAGGCCGAGGAAAATCAGGGCATACCCGGCGTAGGCATAAGGCGAGACATACCATGCGGTCCTGACCGTGACAGGCAGGGAGGTGACAAAGCCGGGCCGTCCTCCGTCCGCAGGAGCCAAAGCCACCTCGAAACGGTATTTCCCTCCCGGGATGTTGATGAACACGGCCCTGAAATCCGAAGTGGACTGCCACCTGTCATCGAATCCTGCCAGCCTGTAGACGAAGCGTCCGTCTCCGCCCGAAAAATCGAAAGCGGAATATTCTATGGAAAAAGAATTCTGGTCATGCTTCAGAGTGATGCCGGACACGGAGCCGAGGCTTTCCGGAAGAATCACGTTTCCGTCGTATTCCCGTCCGACGTCCACCCTTTCGTTGCCGATGAAAAGAGAAGTGACCGTGACGCGGGAAGATCCGGGTGCCTCCGGCAATTCATCCGTTCTGAATTCGAAATATCCGTCCGCCGAGCCGGCATATACGGTGCCGGATTCTCCCACAATGCCGCAGAAAAGAGGACTGCTGCCCAAAGGGCAATACGTCCATGTGCCGGAGCCGGTATCGCAGACATACAGGCTCTTGCCGCTTGCCACCATGATGCAGGACCCGTCAGGTATGACCGCATCTGCCGCAAGTCCGAATCCGTCCATCTGCACCGCTTTCCCGTCAGCCGTGAGCCGGAACAGCCCCTTGCTCGTCCCTATCCATATCCTGCCGCCGTCAGCCGCAAGACAGGTCGCATACAGGCCCTCCGGAAGTTCCACATAAGACATTCCGCCCCCTGTCGAAAAATCGATGAAATCCACCATCCCGTTGGACAGCACCGCACCGAATCCGTCAGCCGCAGCCACGTCCATTGCCGCATTGCCGGAAATTCCCGGAGACGAAGACATGTTGAACTGACGGTCAGCCCTGTATTGCCCGTCCCGGGCACCTAAAAGTTCCTTTTTGCTTTCTATCATCAGAAGCCCGTCGTACGTCCCTATCCACAGCCTGCCGTTTTCGTCCTCCGCGATACTGTACATCCACGTGGTGAAATACTTTCCGGACGGATCGCTGATACTGAAATGCCTTATCCTGCCGGTACCGTAGTCGAGCCTGTCCAAACCTCCGTCCGATACGATGAAAAGGCCGGAGCCGTCATCGTAAAGATCCCGCACCTTGTTGTGGGACAGCCGCATGTCATGATTCCCGCTGTCCGACTTGTACCACCGGCATCCGCCATTGTCCCTGCGGCACATCACGAGTCCGTTCATTCCGCCCAGCCACAGGTTGCCGCCGGGATCCGAAGCCATCGACGTGACATTCAGCCCCTCCCGGCTGCCGGTAAATGAAGACAGCGGCCTGAAAAGCCCGTATCTGGAAATCCTCGGCATCACCATGCCGAAATCCGTGCATATGAAGATGTTGTCTCTCCTGCCCATGGAGACGGACCAGACCACGTTGTCCGGCAGGGAATTGTCATTGCCAGCCTCGTGTCCGTATCTTATGCGGCCGTCGCCGTCCATGATGAAAAGTCCGTTATCGGTACATATCCACAGGCTGCCGTCGTCATGCCTGAAAAAATATTTCACCGGTATGTTCCCTGTCAGGGTTTCCGATTTTCCCCGCACCGTATCGTATCTTATGAGCCCCTGTTCGGTGCCGAGCAATATTTCCGTCCCGCCGTCACCGCTCCATGTCATGTCGAGGACCAGTTTCCTCCCGGTTCCGAGGGCATACCGTCCTATCCCGCCGGATTCGGTGTCATACCTGTAGAAGCAGTCGTATCCGCCGAAATATATCCCACTCCCGGACTTCCTGATGCAGGCGATGTGGTCGTCTATGGCGAATGATTCATCCGGAGACATTCCGGAGCTTATCTTCCCTTCCGGCAGGACAAACCGGAGCGCTCCGTCCGCCGTCCCCACATAGAGAGTGTCGGCATCCCTGAGCAGAGCTTTCACCTGCATGTACCCGCAGGCTTCCACGGTGAAAAAATCGTCCCTGCCGAAATCGTAGACGGACAATCCCCTGTCGGTGCCTACTATCGTTTTTCCGGCATCTGGGCAGTAGAGCAGGGAGCTTACGTGATTGTTGCACAGGGAGTGCGGGTCACTGTGGCTGTACCGGTAGCTCCGGACATGGTAGCCGTCGTATCTGAGCAGACCGGCTTCCGTCCCTATCCAGACATAGCCGCAACTGTCCTGGAAAGCGGTATAGACGGGGTCATCGAACCTGTCCATGCCGTGTGGCTTGAAAAAGGCTGTCGGACGGGACGAGGTCTCCGCAGCCGTTCCTGATGAAAATACGGCTGCCGACAGCAGTATTGTAAGGTATATACGAAACTTCATGGTTTCAGAACTTTTTGTTAAGTTGAAGTGTAATAGTCAAGATTGTAAAATACATTTGTTTCTTAGCAAATTCCTGTCAGGATAAATATAGTCATTTTTTCTTTTGTCCGATTCGGATTATATCTTGTCCGATTTGTGGTAACGGCGTTTTACTTTTCCGGATACATTTGCAGACGTGTCATTCCCGCATTGCCCGGAGGGCACCTTAGAAAACGA
Organism: uncultured Bacteroidales bacterium; assembly: GCA_944322805.1. GTDB lineage: Bacteria > Bacteroidota > Bacteroidia > Bacteroidales > UBA932 > Cryptobacteroides. The sequence continues at coordinate 2,694 of CALUQC010000025.1, forward strand.
TAACCGACGCAAATATTACAAACCACATAAAATTACCATCAATGAAAAGTCTAATCAGAATCTTTCTGATCGCCTGCTCTCTCGCAGTCTGTGGCCTGTCATCGGCAGCGGTTTCCGCAATGCAGGATGACATCACGGTCTCAGGAACTGTAACGGACGAGACGGGCACACCGCTTGTCGGGCTGACAGTCTATGTCTCCGGCACCAACAACGGCGCACTTACGGACCTGGACGGACATTACAGCATCGAAGTCCCGGACGGCGCCATCCTCGTATTCTCGTATCTCGGCTATGCCACACGGGAAGTTCCGGTAAACGGACAGGCCGTGATAGACATGCAGCTTTTTCCTGATACCCAGCTTCTCGCCGATGCGGTCGTGATAGGATACGGCACCACGACCAAAAGGGACATGACAGGCTCCATATCGGCCGTCAACAGCGACGACTTCAACACGGGCCTCATTTCATCTCCCGAGCAGCTCATAAACGGAAAGGTCTCCGGAGTGCAAATCACGTCTTCAGGCGGCTCCCCTACAAGCGGAAGCACCATCCGTATCCGCGGCGGGGCATCGCTGAACGCTTCCAACGACCCTCTTATAGTATTGGACGGAGTCCCTCTTGAAAGCGGCGGAGTCAGCGGCATGGGCACCAATTTCCTGTCCCTGATCAACCCTGCCGACATCGAGTCCATGACTGTCCTGAAAGATGCCTCCTCCACGGCCATCTACGGCTCCCGCGCATCCAACGGAGTAGTCATCATCACCACAAAGAAGGGACGCGGGGACAAGCTGGACATAACGTTCAACACCACGCTGTCCCTGCAGAACAAGACCAGGACTGCGGAAATGCTCGATCCGGAACAATTCGTCAGCATAGCCACGGAAGCAGGCTATGCTGACCTGCTCGGAGACTGGCAGGCCAACGGTTTCACGAACTGGAACGACCATATCTACCGGGCCGCATTCGGTACGGACAACAATCTGAGCGTAGCCGGCCGCTTCACGAAGAATTTTCCGTTCAGGGTATCCTTGGGATATTACAACCAGGACGGTATAGTAAAGACGGACAACGCCACGAGGTACACCGGGAACATAAACCTCAGCCCGTCGTTCTTCGACGACCACCTGAAAATAACGCTCAGCGCAAAAGGGGCCATAAATGACAACAGGTACGCACAGTCCGGCTCCGCGATTTACAACGCAACTGTCGGAGACCCTACAAGGCCCGTATATTCCGGGACCGGCGCTTACGGAGGCTATACCGAAATACTTTCCAACGGGGAGCCTGTCTCGACAGGGGCGTCCCTCAACCCTCTTGGACTGCTCGAACAGTACGACAGCCGGGAAAACATGAAAAGGGTCATAGCCAACCTCGACATCGACTACAAGATGCATTTCCTGCCGGAACTGAAACTGCATGTCACCGGAGGGTATGACTACGCATCGGCCTCGAGCACTACATTCGTACCGGCCACTGCGGCCCAGTACTGGAGGCAGGGCGGCGTTTACACCCCTGCGGGACCGAATACGGCCGAAAACAGGCTTTTCACCGCATACCTGAACTACAACAAGGAGATTGCGGCCATAAAGTCCAGGATAGACGTCACGGCCGGTTACGACTGGCAGTACTGGAAATCATACGTTTCGGCAGGAGACAGCTATACGGCAGACAGGGTCACGAGCCTGAATGCCGCCTGGACCGCAAACGACCAGAGGCATGTGCTCCTTTCCTACTACGCCAGGCTGAACTGGTCATTCGACGGACGCTACCTGCTCACGGCCACCATCCGCCGCGACGGATCATCCCGCTTCGCCCCTGACCAAAGGTGGGGCACCTTCCCTTCCGTGGCCCTTGCATGGAATATCGCGGAGGAGAGTTTCCTGCGCAGCAACAGGGTGCTGAACAACCTCAAGCTCCGCGCATCCTACGGAGTCACCGGACAGCAGGACGGAATAGGCAACTACGGCTATCTGCCCATATATTACATATCCGGGAGCAATTCCCAGTACATCACCAACGGCTACGGGAACTACAACCTGTACTACCAGCCCGGAGCATATGTGGATGACCTGACCTGGGAGACCACGACTTCCTGGAACTTCGGACTCGACTTCGGCTTCCTTCAAGACAGGATTTCCGGAAGCATCGACTACTATACGAGAAAGACGAGCGACCTGCTGGCCACCGTACCTGCCGCAGCAGGGACCAATTTCGCCCGCACCATCACCACCAACGTGGGCAATGTGGACAGCGAAGGTCTGGAAGTGAACATCAATGCCACTCCCGTCGACACAAAAGACTGGACATGGAGCCTGTCGGCGAACATGACCTGGCAGAAAGTCAAAATCACCAACCTTTCCCTGATCGAGAATGCCGACGTGGCGCCTACACTTGTCGGAGCCACGATAGACGCAAGGCAGGTACAGGCATTTGCCGTAGGCGAAACTCCTTATGCCTTCTACGTGTACAAACAGGTTTACGATGAAAACGGCAAGCCGGTGGAAGGTCTGTACGCCGACCTCAACGGAGACGGGCAGATAAACATAGACGACAGGTATTTCTATCATTCTCCGTCGCCCGACTTCATGCTGGGCCTCAGCACATCCGTCAGATGGAGGAACCTGACCCTCAGCACGGCCCTCAGAGCCAATATCGGGAACTATGCATACAATGCGACGGCAGCCAACAACGGAGCCCTGGAGACTCTCAAATACGCAGACGACGCGCTGTACAACCTGTCCACGAGCTATCTCGAAACAGGATTCAGGACCCGCCAGATATATTCCGACCATTATGTGGAGAATGCGTCCTTCCTGAAGATGGACAACCTCATCCTCAACTACGACTTCGGCAGAATCAAGGATGTGGTCGGGCTGAACCTGTCGTTCATGGTCCAGAACGTATTCACCATCACGAAATACTCCGGCGTAGATCCCGAAATCTATCTCGGAATCGACCAGAATTTCTACCCGAGGCCGCGCATCTACTCTCTCGGCATCGGCTTAACTTTCTAAATATCCGGTAAAATGAAAAAATTCCTATATACAATAATGGCGGCTGCCATGCTCGCCGGAAGTTCATCCTGCGTCGGCTCTCTCGACCAGTATCCGCACACGAGCACGACATCAAACGACGTCTACTCCTCGGTGGAAGGCTATCAGATGACCCTCGGAGGCATTTACGCGGCTTTCATACAGAGGATAAGCAACGTATCTTCCGAAGCGAGAAGCCAGAACTACATCAGGACGCTCATGATGTTCCAGGACTGCTCGACGGATGCCTGCGATGCCATCTGGCTTGCAGGAGAAAGCCTGACCGACGTGAACGGACTGTCCTGGAACGCCGGGGATCCATGGTGCTCCGCAATGTACTACCATATATACAATATAGTAGCCATGACCAACGAGCTTGTCAGGAACGCCACCGACGAGGAGAAGCTCTCGGGATTCAATGAACAGGAACGGGCACAGATAGAAAAATACTGTCTCGAAGCCCGTTTTCTCCGGGCATACGCCTACACCCAGGCCATCGATTTCTACAACAGGATGCCTTTCGTGACGGAAGAGGACGGAGTGGGCACATACATTCCGCGCACTTACGACAGGACGCAGATGTTCGCATATGTCACGGGCGAACTCGAGGAAATAGCCCCTCTGCTCGAAAAGACGAACTACGGCCATGCGAACAGGGGCGCCGCATACGCCCTTCTGGCCCGGCTTTACCTGAACGGAGAGACCTGGACCGGTACGCCGTACTACGACGAATGCATCACAGCCTGCAACCATGTCATTGAAGACGGCTACACCCTCGAATCCGACTATTCGAGCCTTTTCAACGGAGACAACCATCTCCGCACGAATGAAATCATATTCGCCTTCGCCTGCGACGGCACGAACACCACCACCTGGGATGCCACCACGTTCATCACCTGCGGAGAAGTCCTGGCGAATTTCGAGGACTACGAAAATGTATGGGGCACGGAAAGCTCGGGTGCCTGGAACAACCTCCGCGCACGTCCGGAACTCGTGGATGCATTCGAAGCCGATGACAGCAGAGCCCTTTTCATAGCTTACGACAGGACAGCCGTAAAGGATGACGCCGGCAACACCACGGACTACAACACTACTCCGAGAGAAAAGGACATCGCGGCCCATGACGATGCCACGACAGGATACAGGGTGTACAAATGGACCAACCTGAACGATGAAGGAGAGCCTGCCAGCTTCTGCGGAGAGGGTGGCGGAGCCAACACGGACTTCCCCGTATTCAGGCTTGCCGACGTTTACCTGATGCTGGCAGAGGCAGTGGTGCGCGGAGGCAGCGGCGCCACTGTCGGCCAGGCTGTCAACTACGTGAACGATGTCAGGAGACGTGCATACGGCTCCGATGCCGGAAATATTGACGAATCGGACCTGACCCTCGATTTCCTCTGCGAGGAAAGGCTGCGCGAGATGTACATGGAGTGCATCAGGCGCACGGACCTTATCCGTTTCGGGAAATACACTTCCCAATACAACTGGCAGTGGAAAGGCAATGTCCTCGACGGCAGGGATGTCGACGCGAAATTCAGATTCCTGCCAATACCGGAAGCGGAATATTCGGTAAATCCTGAAATGCAGACAGTCAACAACGAAATCGGATTCTGATCCGGCGCTGACTGGCCAAATGAATTAAACTCAAGCGAATAATGAAAAACATACGATACATAACGGCAGCCATTGCGGCAGCACTCCTGTCCTTTTCCTGCGTTAAGGACGGGGAAATGCTCATAGCATCGCTCGACTCGGACAAGGGCTCGGAAATAATGACTCCGGACGGAGACCTCGTCCTGAGCATGGACAAGGCGACCTCTCTTGCACTCACCCTGTACTGGGACGAGAACAGGCACATAGTGCTCAGCAACCCCGAGGCACAGGTCAGCGACGACGCACTGATAAATGCAGTGCAGTTCTCGGCGGACGAGACTTTTTCCGTGTTCGAGGAAATAAGCGTCACCCCGGGGCAATATTCCCTCCAGCTGATATGCTCGGAACTCAACGGCATACTCTCGCGGCTCGGCTATGAGGCCGGTACGCCATCCCCTCTTTACATAAGGATAAGGACCGCATTGGGAGAGAACACCGGCTCCATCTACGGGGACCCTCTCACCATCACCGTCACTTCCTATTACGTAGACTGGTCTTTCGTCAGGATGATTGAACAGGGCGACCCGGACTTGACGGCCTTCGCCACTCTGCCGGCATCCGGAGAGACGGAAGGAGACGGTAAATATGCGGGATTCGTGAATGTTCTGAACGACTGGTACAACTTCTATTTCATGGAAGGGGACAACAGCATCTACGGAACGGAGAACGACGGCGGTGACAACGGTACGCTGTTCGCCCTCGCGGCCACGACAGACATATACCACTGGGGATGCTGGTTCCCTGAAGGACAAACCACTACCGACACCGACGCCTACGCCTGCTGGTACGTGACGATGGACAGGTCGGAGATGGAGTGGTCGGCCATGAGAATCCGCAGCATGTGGCTGCAATACGGAGAAGGGGAAAACGACAACGCACAGTTCGAATACAATTCCGGGAACACCGCCTGGAGGGCCGTATTTACCACCACGGCGGCCAATACGGCAGTGCAGCTCGACGAATGGGGCACGCTGTACGACCTGACTACCGGAGATTCCAGTCCCGTAGAGACCGAGTTCTCCCTCACGGCAGACGCGGGCGGCTCCGCGACCTCCGGGACCCTGGCCATGGGTGCACCGGGTGCGGACAGCGGGATAACCGTACCGGAAGCCGGGACATACACCCTTATACTGTATCTTGCCGACATGAGATGGGAACTTCTCTCCGGGGATCAGGATATCACCACGGACTGGCCGGAAGATGCCGGCTATGCTGCACCGGGCACGGACGAGGTATATGTTTACAGCCTCAGCGGAGAAACGCCATCCGCAGCGGCAGGCAGACTCACAAGAGGCACCGGAGACACCTACAGCGGATTCTTCAACTTCGTATCGGGCTATACGTTCAAGATGGGAGATACGGAGGATCCGGCTTCCGCCACGCGTCTTTACGGCTCCGCTCCTGTAGCAAACAGCGAGGAAGCCAACTACAGGCTTTACTGCGGAAACGACATGTACCCGATAAGCTATCTCGGAAGCGGGAACGCCTATTCCTACGTCACGGCAGACTTTACGGAGAGCGTCAGAAGCTGGAGTTCCGTACCTGTTGAAAACGTGACGCTGGATCTGTCGGGTACGGACATTGCCATGAGCGTATCCGCCACTGCCGGAGTCTATACTGCCGAGCCGGAAATAACTTCATGGGGCAGCGGCATAAGGTTCTTCGTCAACGGGGAGACTCTCTGCTACACTGACGGGGAATCCGACGGGACACTCGCGGCAGGCACCGGCAGTTTCACGCCGTCCGTCACTGTGGAAGACGGGCATGAGTACAGGATAACGCTCGACCTGAATGAAATGACGTATGAAATCACGGACATCACGGGCGAGGTCGGACCGGTTTATCCGGATAATCTGTATGCAATATACGTATGGAATGGCTCATGCTGGCCTCATGCGGAAGCATCCGTTTTAAGCTCGACCGACAACGGCAGATACACGGGATTCATATCCACGAATACCGTGGATGACGAGTTCTATCACTGGCTGTTCAGCGACACAAGCTTTTGGGATCTCCAGATTCAGGGAACGGTGACAGATGAAACCATCTACGGGAATATCAATGACGGCCATCTGCTGGTAAAAGAAATGTACAATTCGTCTACTGACAACGGCGGGGACGGAATATGGGCATGTTGGGGAGACAATTTCGGCATCACTCTGCTGAATGTCGACCTTACGTCAAGCACATTTACCAAGACCTTCCTTTCCGCCCATGCGACTGCGACAGTCGGCACCGCCGAAACGGCAATGGCATTCAACACGGCCACCCTCTGCTGGGAAGCGCAAATCGATATTGCCGCAGGCAGCAGCCTCACATTCAGTCTCGACGATGCCGGGAATTACGTCTACGGAGGGTCCGAAGGGGCGCTTGTGCTGAACGGAAGCGCCATAACGGTCCAGGACGGAGGCTCCTACCTTGTCTCCATCGACCTGAAAAACTATGCCTCACTCACATACAGTTTGACACCACAGAATTGAAATAAACCATGAAAACCGAATTTTCCATGATAATATCATTGTTTGTCGCAGCAGTCCTCGGGATGGGATGCAGCGAAGTGAATCCGGCATATACGCCAGCGGACGATACCGGAGACGGAAGCACTGCAAGCGGAGGTTTCGCCCTCGGAGCCGACATCAGCAGCGTGACGGAATACGAACATGACGGCATCACGTTCTACAATACGGACGGGAATGCCCGCGAATGCACTGCCCTGATGAAAGAGATAGGGATGAACTCCATCCGTCTCAGGGTATGGGTAGATCCCGCCGAAGGCTGGTGCAACAAAAGCGATGTCCTCGTCAAGGCCCTGCGCGCACAGAGGCTCGGGATGCGCATCATGATAGACTTCCACTACAGCGACACATGGGCGGATCCGGGAAGGCAGCTTATCCCGGCCGCCTGGCTCGACTACACCACGGAGGAGCTGGCGGATGCGGTAGCCGATCATACGACGGAGGTCCTGAAATTGCTGAAAGACAAGGGCGTGGATGTGGAATGGGTGCAGGTAGGCAATGAGGTCACGACCGGCATGCTGTACCATACGGCAGTTGATACCGGCAACAACGCCACTGCCGCCACTGACAATGGAGGAAGCCTTTATGCCAACTCCAACTTGGGCATCTCGGCCCGTCCTGAGAATTTCACGGCATTCATAAACGCAGGCTACGATGCGGTCAAGCAAGTATATCCCGATGCACAGGTCATAGTCCATGTTGACAGAGGGAACAGCATGAATCCCGTAAACACGGTATTCAGGGACGCCCTCGGGCAAAACGGAGGCAAATACGATATCATCGGGCTTTCGCTCTATCCGTATGATGACGAGGCGGAAGACTGGCAGGCCGCAATCAACCGGAACGTGGATGACTGCATCGCAAATATCAATACAATATACGACACTTTCGGGCATGATGTCATGATAGTGGAAGTCGGGATGCCGTATAATATGGCTGACGAGACCTACGACATGCTGACAAGGCTGATTACAGGAGCAAAAGGGACCGGGCACTGTCTCGGAGTATTCTACTGGGAGCCGGAGACGCCTGAAAGCGAAGGCTATAACATGGGAGCTTTCGAGAACAACATGCCGACCCACGCCCTCGACGCCTTCACGGAAGCCGCGGCCGAATAATTCCAGGCTTCATATTGTCATGTCGAGCGAAGTCGAGACATCTGATTATCATGCAAGCTGTATTATTAACAGATCTCTCGACTTCGCCTTCGGCTCCGCTCGAGATGACAGAACAAGA
>CALUQC010000026.1 GCA_944322805.1 uncultured Bacteroidales bacterium
TGCATATATCCGCCGCCTTTCTCGAAAACCTGTACCTGCTTCGTGTGGCGTAGATGGCGTATATTGCCCCGGCAAACAGCACGCAGAGCGCCAGCACCACCCACCACAGGCTGAAATTCATGTTTTCCTCGAACGGCTTCCACATCTTTTCGACGAAGAAACCTCCGAACTCCTGCCATTTGAACACTAACAGGGCAACAAGGAACAGGAACATCGTCACCATATCCCATGACCGCTCCAGGACCACCGTTCCCAGTACCTTGTCGTATGAAGCCTTTTTCTTCACGGTCCCGTCCTCTGACACCGAAGTGGGGTCGGGCTGCGAATTTCTGGTGATGAATCCGCATCTGACGAATTCTCCGATGCGCGGGAAGATGAAGTTTGCTATGTAGCCGATGTTGACTGCATTGAAAGCCGTGATCCTGCGTATGCTCCCGTCGATGGGAAGAATGATTTCGCGCCAGCGTATGCCCCTGAACCAGAAGGCGGCGATGCCTGCACCCATCGAGACGAGGATGTATCCCCAGCGGCAGGACTTGAGACCCGAGATGAAATCATCCCATTTCACGCCCCTGAAAGTGAAGTAGAGGATGACACAGGCCGCTGCGGCGGATAACATGTATTTTATGGCTTTGCTTCCGTAGTCCTTGCTGTTCATCGCGGAAAAGTTGATGAAGCGCAAATTTATCCAAAAAACGGTAAAAACTGCCGGATTTGCATGGAAACTGTGCCGATTTGTTAAAATTACCTATCTTTGCGCCGTAAAATCATACCCGATGAAATCGATTTTAGGCATGGGCAATGCCCTGACGGATATTCTTGCCGTACTGCAGGACGATACTTTGCTGAGACAGTTCCATCTGCCGAAAGGAAGCATGCAGCATGTGGATATGGCTACAGGAGACAAAATCTGGAAGGCCCTCAAACAGATGGGGGTACAGTATGTGGCCGGAGGGTCGGCGGCAAATACGGTCACGGGGACCGCAATATTCGGCATGCCGTCCGGATTTATCGGGAAAGTGGGGGATGACGAGCTCGGACACCTGTTCAAAAGCGACCAGGAGCAGTACGGCATCAGGTCCATGCTTATGAAAGGCGTGAATTCATCCGGGCGGGCCATGGTATTCATCACGGCGCCGAATGCGGAGCGGACTTTCGCGGTCTATTTGGGCGCCGCTCTCGAGCTTGTCCCGGAAGACCTGAAACCGGAATTTTTCGAAGGCTACGACTATTTCCACATAGAAGGCTACCTTGTCCAGAATCAGGACCTCATACGCAAGGCCGTGGAGCTGGCAAAGTCGGCGGGGTGCATCGTTTCCTTAGACATGGCATCCTACAATGTGGTGGAGTCCAACGAAGCCTTCCTGCACGATATCGTGGACCATTACGTGGACATAGTATTCGCAAACGAGGCAGAGGCCAAGTCCTTTACCGGCCGGGAGCCGCGCGAGGCTCTGGATGAGATAGCCCGGCATTGCGAAATCGCCGTGGTCAAGATAGGAAAGGACGGCTCCATGGTGAAAAGCGGGGATGAATATCATTACATAAAGGCCTGGCCGGCAGCTCCCGTCGATGCTACCGGGGCGGGGGACACCTATGCCGCGGGATTCCTTTATGCGCATTCGTTGGGAATGCCGCTGAAAGTCTGCGGCGAGACGGGGTCGATCATTGCGGCAAAGGTCGTGGAAGTCATCGGCACCAAGATAGATATTCCGCGCTGGAAAGACGCCAAGAGCGAGATACGCGCCCTGATAGCGGCGAACACGGCGGGACATTCTGAATTTTAACTGTGGTCCATATGGCTTTTTTCCTTACGGCATTGATACGCAGATCGCGGCTGAAAAAGTACGGCAGCCGTGTCCATACGGGATTCATCCCGCTTAAAGACCTCCGTTCGGCCATGGTGGTCATGGACGGGACCGAGCCGCAGTGCATGCAGTACGGGGAAAAGGTCGAAGCGTTCTTCAAAGACAACAATATACGGACTTCGTTTGTTTACATCGATTTACGGAAAATATCCAAGGGAGTGGAAGTCTTCGTCCGCGGCGAAGGCGTCATCACCCGGAAAGATTTGTCCATGGCCGGAATCCCTAAAATGAAAAGGACGGGGAAACTCTTTTCCGGAGACGTCGACCTGCTCGTGAATCTCAGGGACAGCGGTGATTTCACGGGAGATTTCATTTCCAAGGTATCGAAGGCTAAATTCAAGATAGGTGTGTGCCCGTATCCGGGCAATCCGTTCGATCTTGTCATTACCGCAAGGTCCGGGGCTGAGGATGAAGCCGGGACTGCCGGCGGAGGCAGTCTGCCGGAAGCGGGGGAGAGCCGCACTGCCGAGAAGATCGATGCCGTTTGCAACTTTTTAATGAAAATAATATAATGAAAAATTTGCTCAAATACCTTTTCGTGACTGTCAAGGGCATCTGCATGGGTGCGGCCGATGTCATTCCGGGTGTTTCGGGAGGTACCATCGCATTCATGACGGGCATATACGAGGAACTCGTCGGCTCCATCAATTCCATCAACATGACGGCGGTCAAGCTGCTCTTTACCGGAAAGTTCAGGCAGTTCTGGCGTCATATCAACGGAAATTTCCTGTTTTCCCTCATCCTCGGCATCCTCATCAGCATCCTGTCTCTGGCCAAGCTGATGCAGTACCTTCTCGACTATCAGCCGGTGCAGACCTGGGCTTTTTTCTTCGGTCTCATCGTGGCGTCTTCCATTTTCATCCTGAAAGGTATCAAGGCCTGGAAATTCCGGGATTTCATCATGCTTGTATTCGGCATTGTCCTCGGCGTGGTGGTCTGCACCCTGTCTCCGACTGAAACGCCGGACGGCCTGTGGTTCATTCTTATTTGCGGAGCCATAGCCATATGCGCCATGATATTGCCGGGCATTTCCGGCAGCTTTATTCTCCTGGTCCTCGGAAAATACAAATACATGATGTCGGTCATAGCCGATATCGTTTCCGGCAAGGGTGATCTGATGGACTTCGCTACCGTACTCGTTTTCGTCGTCGGTGCCGCTGCCGGTATCATCGCCTTTTCCAAATTCCTGCACTGGCTGCTCCAGCATTACCACAGGGAGACACTCCTTGTTATGGCCGGATTCATCATCGGCTCCTTGGTCAAGGTATGGCCGTGGAGCGACATGCAGACCGTGATATTGTCCCAGTATCCGGAACTGCGCCCCGCAGAGGGCCTGCTTGCCCCTGAGGTGGTCAGCCAGTATTCCGGAATGGTCGACATGCATGTAGGCGGAGCCGTTGCATTCGCCGTCATAGGCTTTGCCCTTGTCGTCGGCATCGAACTCGCCAGCTCCTTCATAGCAAAAAAGCGGGAAAAATAGAATTTTAATTCCATTTCACTCATGAGACATTTGGAAATAAGAAATTTCGGACCGGTGCAGTATGCAGATATCGAGTTGGGACAGGTAAATATCATAATCGGTATGCAGAGTTCCGGCAAAAGCTGCGTATTGAAAATCGCATGTCATTGTGCCTGGGTGGAAAAACGTCTCGAGCTTGCGCAGAAAACAAACGGATTTGAAAAAGGCAGTGCTTTTATTGACTTATTGGCAAGCTATTATAATATGACCGGTTACATAAGGGAGGATACGTATATCGGTTATGAGACAACGCATCTGAAATTCCACTATGACCATTCGGCAAGGACTTTCAGCATGCAGTGGAAGACAAGCAGGTGGAACTACAAACGGCCCAAGATCAGTTATGTTCCTGCGGACAGGAATCTCGTGGCTGCCATACCGGGATGGAGTACGCTTTCTTTAGATGAAAATATGCTTGAATTCATGGCGAGTTGGGACAGGGCCAGACGATTTCTTAAAAGGGAAGATGATTTCCTTGGTCTCGGTATGACATATCTGTACGATACAATGTCCAACATGGATAAAATTCAGTTGGATAACGGACAGCCACTTATGCTTAAAGAGGGATCAAGCGGCCTGCAATCGTTGTTGCCGATGTATGTCCATATGGATTATTTGACTGAAGGGCAATATGATGACGATGATTCAAGAAGTTCGTATGAGCAGAAAGAAGAACGCCGCCATCTGTTATCGACTATTTATAGTAGTCTGTACAAGAAGAAACAGCAGATTCCTTATGAGGAGATAGTGTCAGCCGAAGGGCTTGATTACGGGTTTTCCGAACATCGCCACGCCAAGCGGTTTAGGGAAATTTACGGGAAATTCGTAAAGACGGACCACAGTGAGATTTTTTTGGAGGAGCCGGAAGATAATTTATTCCCGCCTACGCAATGCCAATTTGTGAACTGGATACTTGAGGCTCTTAAAAAGCATAATGACTTATTGTTTATTGCGACACACAGTCCATATATTCTTAATCAGGTGCTGAAAAATTCTCCTGACAGCCTGGCTGTGTTTTTTACTCACAGGTCAACCGTGGACCGGAGAAAATATTGCATACGGCAGCTTACGGAATATGAGGTGAGAGAAGTATATGATGATGGAGTGGATATGTTCTTCAATTTTGAATTATACGTATGATGAAGAGTAGGCTGTTGTATGTCATGCCAGAGTGTTATGTGGATACCAATTTGATCGAATATCTTTTATCTGCCGGCGTCAATCATCAGCATTGTTGCTCCAAGGTGGTAGGCCAGTTGAAAACGAAATTCCTTGACCGGTTTGCAATAGGTATCATTGACAGGGACAAAGTGGAATTGGGATATATAGGGGAATGTGTCAGTCTGGCCCGGACGGATCATTTGACACTGATGAAGCATAAGGTTAAGGAGCAATATCTCATCACAGTGGCGCCGGCAATGGACCGGTTTATATTGGACTGTGCGAAAGAGCAGAATATAGATACTACTCGATTTGATATACCCTCGGACCTGAAAGGTTTTACAAGAATATCAAAATCGGTGAATTCCAATAATGACCCCCGGTTCAGGTCATTATTCGCTGCAATAAATAATCATCCGGAAATCAGGATATTGAAACATGCATTGGAGCATTTGTGTGAAAAGAAATACAAAGCGGATACAGGTGTTTTAATATCCGTGTTTTCCGGAAAATAAATTCGTTGCTTCAGACGTCAGCATCCCAATGCGGACTTGATGTGGTCGATGCGGCGGGAGAATTCGGCTTTGCCGATGAGGGTGACAATGTCGGCGATGCCGAGGCCGCTCGAAGCTCCGACCAGGGCGAGACGCAGGCAGTTCATCACCTTGCCCATCGGCCATTCATTGCCCCGGATGTACTCCTCAAGAGGTCCCTCGAGGCTTTCTTTCGTGAATTCTCCGTCGAAACCGGCGATGAAATCCGCCACTTTCAGGGCCAGAGAATAGTTTTCCTCTTTCCAGAATTTGGCTGCATCCTTTTCGGCATACGAGGCCGGTGCGGTGAAAAGATAAGAGGCGATGTCCCAGAAGTCGGCCACGAAAGTCGCCCTTTCCTTTATCAGGGACACGATACGGCGCACATAGGCTTTCGTGAAGATATGGTTTTTGAAATCAGCACCCTGCACGGTCACTTCCGCCCCTGCGGTCAGGGCGCATTTCGGACATTCCACTATCTGCATGCCGTGGCTCTCGAGTACCGGGACGAAAAGTTCCGTGAGTTCGTCATCGGACTTCATGCGTAGATATTCCTTGTTGTACCATTTGGCCTTGTCCGGGTTGAATCTGGCTCCGGACTTGATGACACGCTCCAAGGAGAAGGCAGACACCAGTTCAGGCATGGTGAACAGCTCCCTGTCGTCTCCCGGATTCCATCCGAGCATGGCCAGCATGTTCACGAAAGCCTCGGGGAAATAGCCGTCCTCACGGTAGCCGCGGGAGACTTCGCCCTCTGCATTCGTCCATTTCAGCGGAAAGACCGGGAAGCCGAGCCTGTCGCCGTCCCTCTTGCTCAGTTTGCCTTTGCCGTCCGGCTTCAACAGGAGGGACAGATGTGCGAAACGCGGCTGCGTATCCTGCCAGCCGAATGCCTCGTAGAGCAGATAGTGCAGAGGGAGGGACGGAAGCCATTCCTCTCCCCGGATGACCTCGGTGATTTCCATCAGATGGTCGTCCACGATGTTTGCCAGATGATATGTAGGCAGTTCGTCCGCTCTTTTCCACAGGACCTTGTCATCGAGCGTGTCGGTATTCACCTCGATGTGTCCGCGGATCAGGTCGTCCATTTTTACGATACGGTTTTCCGGCATCTTGAAACGTATGGTCCAGTCGGTATGCGTCTCGAGAAGCGGCCGCCATTCGCTTTCAGGCATGGAAAGCGAGTTGCGGAGACTCTTGCGCGTGATATGGTTGTAGATGAAGGTTTCCTTGCGGGCTTCCATCTCCGCACGTTTGGCCGACAGCTCTTCCGCGGTGTCGAAGGCATAGTAGGCATATCCCTTTTCCACGAGTTCTTCCGCATATTTCCTGTAGATTCCCCGCCGCTGCGACTGCCTGTATGGGGCATGGGGATGTTTTTCCGACGGAGTCTCGACTACATTGCCGGAGGCATCCACACCTTCGTCAGGGATGATTCCGCACCAGTTCAGGGCTTCAATGATGTATTTTTCCGCTCCCGGAACGAATCTCTGCGAGTCCGTATCCTCTATCCTTATGATGAAGTCTCCGCCATGCTGTTTGGCGAAAAGGTAGTTGTAAAGCGCCGTCCTGACTCCTCCCATGTGGAGAGGGCCGGTAGGGGAGGGCGCGAACCTTACTCTTGTTCTTCTGTTCATTTTGCTGTATCTTTTATTTCTGTTTTTCCGGACGCCGTATTCCGCTACGCCTTGAACGGCGCATCCTGGCTGTCTTTCCTCAATCCGCGCCGTATGGCCGCCACCGACTCCAAAGAACTGATGTTCTGGCCTTCCTCCACTATCAGGGCAGGCACATTCCCTTCCTCGAAATGGAACTTGCGGATATTGTTCGTATCGTTGAATACTATCTTGATGCTTTCCTGGCTGTCTGGCAGCTCGATTTCTCCGCTCATCTTCGATGCGGCCCTGTCGTAGACGAAATCCTGGCCTATGACGATAAGATTTCCGAGATTCACGTTGGTGATGCTGCTCAGCTTGTTCATCTTGAATCCCGTAGCTATTACGGTGATGCTTATCTTGTCACCGGTATCCGGATTCTCGTCGAAGATGATGCCCCGCTTGAAATTGCTGGCATTGCCGGTGTATTCGTTGATTTTCTTGTTTAACGTATTCATCTCGTCCATGGAGAGACCGTGCTCGTTTTTCCCGACAGTGATGTTTATCAGGACGTTCTTTGCGGTCTTCAGGTCGAAATCGTTCAGCAGAGGGGACTCTAAGGCCTCCTTGATGGCATCCTCTATCCTGTTCTCCCCGCTTCCGCACCCGCAGCCCATCAGCGCCATCCCGCTGCCGCGCATCATCCGGCTGACATCCTCGAAGTCCACGTTGATGTAGCCGGGCTTGGTGATGATTTCGATTACGCCGCGGACTGCCGTGGCTAAAATCTCGTCCGCTTTCGGGAATGCATCGTGTATGAGCAGGCTCCCGTAGTATTCGTACAGCTTCTCGTTGTTTATTATGAGCATGCTGTCCACGCATTTCTCCAGTTCCCTGATGCCGTCGATGGCCCGGGACAGGAATTCGTTCCCTTCATTCAGGAACGGCAGCGTCACGACAGCCACGGTCAGTATGCCCCTTTCCTTGGCCATGGACGCAATCACTGGTGACGCCCCCGTGCCCGTGCCTCCGCCCATTCCTGCCGTAATGAACAGCATCTTGGTGCCGGAGTCGAGCAGTACGGACGCTATCCTGTCCTGAGCTTCAAGCGCAGCGTTGCGCCCTTTTATGGGGTCGCATCCGGCTCCGAGGTTGCCTATCTGGAGCTTGTTCGGCACGCTGCTTTTCATCAGGGCCTGCGGGTCCGTGTTGCACACGAAAAAGTCGCAGCCCTCTATTTTCTGGTCATACATGTAGGAGACGGCATTGCAGCCGCCGCCTCCCACACCGATGACTTTTATTATCGAATTCTTCTGATCCCAGCCGGTAGGTAATATGTCGTCCATGATAAGTTATGCTTTTTCGTTCGAAATATCGTCCCACAGTGTTTTCACCTTTTCCAACCAGGTGATTTTCGGATTCTTGCCGCTGCCTTTCGAGCTGCTGCCCTTCGAGTTGCCGCCCTTCGAGCCGCTGCCTTTCTGACCACTCCTGGAGCTCCCGGGCTGCACCTCCTCGATTTCACCCGGAGCGAAAAGCGAGTCCCCGTTTGACTGAGCCGGAGTCCCGTTGCCGTTCCCGGCAGCGTCATTGTCCGTACGGACATCTTCATCCTCCATGTCTTCGGCAGTCCTTACGTGCACTCCGTCATCTTCGAAAGAGACCTCCTCTCCGACCTTGACCGTATCTTCACCCTGTATGCAGTCCCCGATTCTGTCGGCCTTGGCGGCCAATATCAGTCCGATGCTTACGGCGGCGTCGGTCTCCAGTATGCCGTCGCACCCGTTTTCCGAAAACAGTTCCTGTCTCGGATAGCCTTTCCTGACGTTGTAGCCCGAAAGCTCCTTGATGAAAGTCACGCAGTTCACAAGATTCGCCACGCCGCCGGTGAGCACGATGCCGCTCCTGAGATTGTCCGCATATCCGCTCCGTTCTATCTCGTACAGCATGGCCTCTATGATTTCCCTGACCCTGCATGTGATGATTTCCGACAGGTATTTCACCGAAATCTCCTTGTTCGGCGAGGCGTCCCCGCTGGTGATTTGTATGACTTTTTCGCTCAGGTTCTGCAGCCTGTCGGGCATGCAGGCGCCGAATGCCAGCTTGATGTTTTCCGCCAGTTTGGTGGAAATCATGGCTTCCGTCCTGATGTCGGACGTGACGGATGCTCCGCCGAACGGAATCGAGGCATAATGCCTCATGATGCCGCCGTAGTAGACGGATACGGAAGTGCTGCCTCCTCCGAAGTCTATAAGGGCCACGCCGTTGTCGGTTTCGGAAGGGGTGAGTACGGCTTTCGCCAAAACGTCCGGGGTGAAGTATTTTTTCGCTATCGCGATCTTGAGGTTGTTGAAAGTCACGTTAATGGCCCTGAGAGCGCTTTTCTTCCCGATGAAAATCTTGAAATTGCCTTCCAGGATGTCGCTCGGCATGCCTATGACTTCGTCTTCGATGAGCTGGAATTCCTCCCCGTTCGAAAACGACTGCGCCACGGCTCCGAAAAGTTCCTCGTTTTTGGCGTCGTCGAGAGGGTAGCTGTCCAGTGCCCCGTTTTTCAGGATGTCCACCTCTTCGTCCGTGATGCAGCTGTCGGGATTCACCCTTTCTATCCTTGCCGGACGCGTCTCCTGCCTCACCCTGTATTTCGGCATGCCGACCACGGCCTGTGTGATTTTGATATTCAGCTCGTTTTCCGCTTTCCTGATCAGGGCCTCGAGCGGCTTGGTGACCTGCATGGAGTTGATGACATAATTGTTCCTGACTCCTGCCGACGGAGCCGTACCGTAATAGATTACCTGTATGTCATCGCCCGTGACCTTGGCTATTGTCAGGGCCACCTTCGACGACCCGATGTCGACTGCGACGATGTGTTTGTCTTCCATAGTATTATATCATTTGCAGATTATCTGTCCCCTGTATCTTACATCCACGCTCCTGTAACGGTCTTTCCCCATTGCCGGCACGATGCCGGTATAATAGCTTTCCATCAGCCTGAACTTCTCTTCTATGCCGGACGGCTTCCCGAAAATGAACTTTTCCTTTCCTTCCCGCGGGATCAGGATCAGGTCTCCGTTCTGCTGTACGTGGATTTGTACGATGTTCCTGTCCCAGACCTTGTGTTTTTCCATATACAGCACCATGTCCGTCATCCTCTCTATCCACTCCCTTTCGCGTCCCGACACCGCCTGCCCTTTTCCGGAGCCGGCCGTTTTCAGGGGAATGTACCCGTCTATCACTATCACATGGCTCGATTTGCCGTCCTTCAGGGGAAATACGTACCCGTCGGCGTCGGCATAGAAACTTGCGGCGCCTTTCTGGAAACGCATTACCGGAATCCTCTGGGAGATGTCCACGTGCAGCGTCCCGTCTTTCGTGCAGTATGCCTCGCTTTTCAGGACGGCACTCTGCGAATCGAGCACGCTTTCTATCTTTTTCAGGTCTATGTCTCCTATCGGAATCCCCTCCGTCCTGCCGTACCCTGCGGAGATGTACCCGGCAATGTCTTCCCTGCACACGAATTTGTTCTCCGAGCTGTCCGCTATCCTTATTTCGGTATCCGTACACAAGGTCACGGCCCTCTTTGCCCGGCTTACCCCTGCGGAAACACAGAGACAGACGATGATGAGTGTCATCACGCCTGCCCCGAGCACGGTCCCCGTTATGTTTCCCTTCCCGTTCACTTTCCGTATCGTCTCTGCATCATTTCAGTTATGCTCCCGGTGTACCTGTCTATGTTTCCGGCCCCAAAAGTAACCAAAGTATCGATATCTTCTCCCTCCAAAGTCTCCATAAGCTCCTCTTTTTTTATCAGCACCTTGTCCCGGATGTCCGCACGGTCGAAAATGATATCTGACGTGACGCCGGGTATGGGCTCCTCGCGTGCGGGATAAATGTCGAGCAGAATCAGTCTGTCGGCTTTGGAAAGGGCTGCCGCGAAACCGTCGGCAAAGTCGCGGGTGCGGGTGTAGAGATGAGGCTGGAACACTGCCGTAAGTTTCCGTCCCGGGAAAATGTCGCGGATGGAGCTGACAGCTGCCGCAATCTCTGCCGGATGGTGCGCGTAGTCGTCGATATAGGCGTGTCCCGGACGGTTGTAGTGGATGTCGAAGCGTCGTTTCACTCCGGCAAATGTCGCCAGGGCTTTTCTGACGGATGCCGGGGCAATGCCGTAGTTCAGGGCAATGGCTGCCGCCGCAATGCCGTTTTCCACATTGACCCAGCCCGGTACTCCCACGCGGCAGCCCGTGATGACTCCGCCCGGATATGCGAGGTCGAAGGTGAAATACCCGCATTCGTCCTTTACGATATTGACGGCGTGGAAATCCGCCCGCGCATCGTCATATGCGTACCTCAGTATCCGGGCTTCCGTATCTCCGGGGCCTATGTCCAATCCGTACTTTGTGATGACCGTGCCGCTCACCTGCGATGCGAAGGCCCTGAAGGCTTCCTTTACGTGGGCAAGGTCGGAATATATGTCCAAATGGTCCGCATCCATGGCGGTGATGACCGCCGTCTCTGGATGAAGCTGCAGAAAAGAGCGGTCGAATTCGTCGGCTTCCACTACCACCACGTCGTTCGGCGCCGTGAGAAGATTGCTTCCGTAGTTCTTCGAAATACCTCCGAGAAATGCGGAACAGCCTTCCCCGCTCTGCTCGAAAATGTGGGCGAGAAGCGTGCTGGTGGTGGTTTTCCCGTGGGTGCCCGCTACGGCAAGGCATCTCTGCCCGCCGGTGATTTCCCCGAGTGCCATGGAGCGTTTCAGCACCTTGTAGCCGTGCTCTGCCACATATGTGAGTTCACCCATGTCGTGCGGGATGGCTGGGGTGTAAATCACGAGAGTGTTTTCCGGAGAGCCGGGAATAAAGTCCGTGTTGTCCTCATAATGGACCGGTATTCCTTCCGCCTCGAGTTCCCCTGTAAGTTCGGACGGAGTCCGGTCGTAGCCGGAGACGTTGTATCCCTTGAACTTGTAATATCTTGCAATGGCGCTCATCCCGATGCCGCCGATGCCTATGAAATATATGTTTTCGTATTTTTTCATTATTTCCCCCTTTCCGCTCCTGTCAGGGCATAAATTTCATCCACTATCCTGTCTGCGGCATCCCTTTTTGCCGATTTCAGGATATTTTCTTCCATCTTCCCTATCTTTTCCGGGTCGTGAACAAGCCTGCATGCTTCCTCCATCAGCTTTTCCGGAGCTTCGGCATCGCTGACAAGCATGGCCGCGTCCTTGCGCACCAACGCCATGGCATTGTGGGTCTGATGGTCCTCCGCCACGTTCGGAGAAGGTACAAAGATAACGGCTTTTCCGGCTGCGCACAACTCCGATACCGAACTTGCCCCGGATCTCGAGATGACAGTGTCCGCTACGGCATATGCCAGATCCATTCTCTTTATGAAGTCATGATGCCGGACGTTTGCCGGACGGTGCTCCTCCATGAAGCTGTCGATTCCTGCCTTGTAATACTTCCCGCATTGCCAGAGGACTTCGACATCATTGCCCGAAGGGCACCCTTGCAGAATCCAGTTTTTCATCGCATCGTTCAGCGTCCTGCTTCCGAGACTTCCTCCGACGACGAAAATGTGCCTTTTCTCCGGATTGAGCCCGTAGTATTCCATTCCTTCCGCCCTCGTTTCCGGTGTCGCCGGGATTATTTCCTTTCGGATAGGATTGCCCGTGATGACGATTTTGTCTGCCGGGAAGAACTTTTCCATGCCCTCGTAAGCCACGCATATCCTGCCGGCCTTCTTCCCGAGAATCCTGTTCGTCAGCCCGGCGAATCCGTTCTGCTCCTGTATCAGGGTCGGGATTCCCTTGCGTTCGGCACTCCACAGCAGGGGAGCGCTGGCATATCCTCCGACACCCACTGCTATGTCGGGCTTGAATTCCCTTATTATTTTCCCGGCTGCTCTCAGGCTTCCGATGACCTTGAACGGCAGAGCCAGGTTGGACAGCGACAGACTCCGCTGCAGACCGGCAACGCGAAGCCCTATTATCCTGTAGCCGGCCGCAGGGACTTTTTCCATTTCCATGCGTCCCTCTGCGCCTACAAACAGGATTTCAGTGTCCGGATTCTCTTCCTTCAGCCGGCCGGCAATGGACAGGGCCGGAAAGATGTGTCCTCCGGTCCCGCCGCCGCTGATTATTACCCGTAGAGCCTTCTTGTTCATATCCTATCGTCGTTTTCTTCGTCATTCTCCATATCCGCGTCCGGGGCTTCCTGCACTTCCGGGGCTTCCTGCACCACCTCCTGTACCACCGCATTCTTCCTGGCGAAACGGCTTATTGAAAGCAGCACTCCGAACGCCACGCTGAAACTCAGGAACGAACTGCTTCCGTGGCTTACCATGGGCAGGGTCTGTCCCGTCAGCGGCCCGATGTTCACGTTGACCAGCATATGCATGAAAGCCTGTCCGGTAATCAGCAGCACGAGCCCGGCCACCGCTATTTTCGCAAACATCGAATCGCAGGATTTCACTATCAGCGAGCCGCGGGCCAGCAGGCTGACATACAGTATCATCACGATGATTCCTCCTATCAGCCCGTACTCCTCGATGATGAAAGAGTAGATATAGTCGCTGAATATCGCATATACCGAGTATTTCTGGGTGCTGTTTCCCGGACCCTTGCCTATGATTCCGCCCTCCTTGATTGCTAATTTTGCGCTTTCCGGCTGCCTTATCTTGTCGATGGCCTCCTTGTAGTCCTTGCTCCAGACGTGCGTTTCCCCGCGGGCGGCTTCCATCCCGGCTATCCTGTTTTCATCTTCTATCACCTTGTACTCCTTGTGCAGGGTAAGCCTGTTTGCCGCAGTTGCGAGTCTCGGGAACATTTCTCCGCCCGAGGCCACGTGCAGCCCGACGAACAGCCCTATCATCAGGCATCCTGCGGCCAGCGCGCCGAAAATTTCCTTTTTAGGCAGCCCGCCGATCAGTATGACCATGAACATCACCAGTCCGGTGAGCATGGTGCTGGAAATTCCTCCCTTGAACATGCCGCCGATGACGAGTATGGCCGGAAGGTAGATGTACATGATCCGTTTTGCTGCCGGACTGTCGAAAAAGGCGAGCTTCGGGGACAGTACGGACAATGCTTTCGGCAGCCTGAACGAGTCCCTGCGGTATGCGTCGATGGCCCATGCGAGATACATGACCATGGCTACCTTGATGACCTCGAAAATGTATATCTGCATCCCGAAAATCTCCAGCGACCGTTCGGCGCCGTTGACGTTTATGGTGCCGATACCGGCAATGAGGAGGACCAGCAGCACGAACGAGACGAAAAAGCCGGTCGAGGAAAACAGGCGGATGAAGCCGATGCTCGGAATGTTGTAGCAGAGCACTATGATGGCCAGCCCGGCACATGCGAGCTGGAACTGCGAGAAGAAAATATCCAGCCGGGACGTGTCTCCCTTGGCAAGTCCCGAGGATGAGGCGAAAATGGTAATGAGCGATATGAGGATGAGCAGCAGCACGATCATCCATATCACCTTGTCGCCCTTGAAGCCGGCAATGAAGTTCCAGAAGTTCTTCCCTTGTCTTGCTCCCGTATTTTCTTCCGTGTTTTCCATATGTCAACGTATTCTTTTATCCCGTGAGGTCCGGAGCCGCGTCAGAGATTCCGGACGGCCTCCTTGAACTGCCTTCCCCTGTCCTCGTAGTTCTTGAACAGGTCGAAACTTGCGCAGCACGGCGACAGCAGCACCACATCTCCCGCCGCGGCTATCCTGTGCGCCGTTTTCACTGCATCCTCTGCCGAAGTCACGTCATACATTTCGGGCACGGCTTTCGAGAATGCCTCGTGTATCTTCCTGTTGTCCACCCCTAAACAGATGATGGCCTTGACTTTTTCTTCTGCCAGCGGCACGAGGGGGGCATAATCGTTGCCCTTGTCCGTGCCTCCCACTATCCAGACCACCGGACGGGTCTGGCACTCGAGAGCGTACCAGGCGGCATCCACGTTTGTAGCCTTGGAATCGTTGATATAGAGCACGTCGCCGATGCTGAGCACCTTTTCCAACCGGTGCTCCACCGGCTGGAAGGATGACAGGGCCTCGCGGATGGTGTCGTTGTCGATATCCATTATCTTGCCCGCTATGGCTGCGGCCATCGAGTTGTAGACATTGTGCCTGCCTCCGAGGGCCAGTTCCTGCAGGAACATGTCGCATTCGCTGTCGTTGTAGCGGACTATCATCCTGTCGTCGCGTACGAATGCACCCTGCGCCACTTCCGTCTTCTGGGTAAAAGGCAGTTTCTTGGCCCGTATCACTATCTTGTTCAGATGGTTGATGGTAATTTCGTCATCGGAGCAGAAGATGAAGCAGTCCTCGCTGTCCATGTTCTGCGTGATGCGGAACTTGGCTTTCACATAGTTCTCGAGCTTGTGGTCGTACCTGTCGAGATGGTCCGGGGTGATGTTCGTGATGATGGCTATGTCGGCCTTGAAGTCATACATGTTGTCCAGCTGGAAACTGCTGAGTTCCAGTACGTAAATGTCGTAATTCTCCGTAGCCACCTGCAGGGCGTAGCTCTTCCCGATATTCCCGCCGAGCCCCACGTTCAGTCCGGCGTTTTTCAGAAGATAGTAAATCAGGGACGTGGTCGTGGTCTTGCCGTTGCTGCCCGTGATGCAGATTTTCTTCGCCCTGTCGTACCTCCCGGCAAATTCTATTTCGGAGATGATTCCGATGCCGCGGGCGGCAATCTTCTCGACCATCGGAGCCGTGGACGGAATGCCGGGGCTCTTGATTACCTCGTCCGCATTGAGGATAAGCTCCTCGGTATGCTGTCCGCTCTCGTACGGAATATTCCATTTCTCGAGCTCCTCCGCATATTTCCCGGCTATTTTGCCTTTGTCCGACAGGAAGACGTCGAAACCTTTCACCTTTGCCAGTACGGCAGCTCCCACTCCGCTTTCACCGCCGCCTAACACTACAATCCTTTTCATGTCGTTTTTTTGCTTTTGTTTTCTTCTATCTGACTTTGAGCAGCGCCACGGTCAGTACCGCCAGAATCACTTCCACGATCCAGAATCTTACCACGATCTTGGCTTCCGGCAGCGCCCGTTCCGGCCATGTGACAAGCGCCTGCACACCCTCCTTCTGGAAATGGTGGTGGAGCGGCGTCATCTTGAACACCCTCCTGCCGGCGCCGTATTTTCTCTTTGTGTATTTGAAATACCCTCTCTGTATCATTACCGACAGGGTTTCCACCAGGAATACCCCGCAGAGGACCGGCAGCAGCAGCTCTTTCCTTATCAGTATCGCGCAGACTCCTATCACCCCGCCTATCATCAGGCTTCCGGTATCGCCCATGAACACCTGCGCCGGATAGGAATTATGCCACAGGAATCCTATCAGGGCCCCTGCGAATGCCGCCATGTAAACGGCAATTTCTCCCGTGCCCGGGATGTACATGATGTTCAGGTATTCCGCATTGATGATATTTCCCGACAGGTAGGCGAATATCCCCAGTACGGCCACCACTATGGTGGAAGTGCCGGTGGTAAGCCCGTCCATCCCGTCGGTGAGGTTTGTCCCGTTCGAGCATGCCGTGATTACGAATACTATCATCAGTACGTAAATGGCCCATTTGCAGTACCATCCGAGAGCGCCCCTGAACGGCGAGAGCCACTTGTAGTCGAATTCGTGATTCTTGATGAACGGGATGGTGGTCTTGGTGCTCTTTACCACATCTTCCTCGTGCCACTGGCCCGAATTTACCTTGAACTCCGTGTCTATGTCCAATGCCTGCCGTCCGGCAGCGGCCGTCTCTGCTGCAACCGTCTCTGCTGCAACCTGCTCCGTCTGCACTTTCTCCCTGACCACGATGTCCGGGCTGAAACATACGGTAAGTCCCAGTCCGAGCCCGAACAGTATCTGGCTGACTAATTTCCCGCGTTCGCTCAGGCCTTCCTTGCGGTGCCGGAAGACCTTTATGTAGTCGTCGGTGAATCCCAATGCGGCAAACCAGAGGGTGGTGACTGTCAGTATGACGGTATAGATGTTCGTCAGGTCGGCGAAAAGCAGGACGGATATCATGACGGCTGCGAAAATGATGATTCCGCCCATTGTCGGCGTACCCTTTTTCTGCATCTGGCCCTCGAGCCCGAGATCCCTGATTTCCTCTCCTATCTGCTTTTTCTGCAGCCAGCGTATGATTTTTTTCCCGATGACAAGGGATATGAGCATGGCCGTCACGCTCGCCATCATCGCGCGGAACGACAGATAGCCCATAAGTCCCTGTCCGGGAATATCGTATTCTTTCAGTGCCTCGAATAAATGGTATAGCATGTCCTGTCCTGATTATAGTTCGGTTTTCCCTTCTTCCGTCATGATTTCTCCGAAAATTTCCTCCACTATCTCCCTTTCGTCGAAATGATGCTTTTCCTTGCCCAATATCTGGTAGGTCTCGTGGCCTTTTCCGGCCAAAAGTATCGTGGCTCCATCCTGCGCCGTCATGACGGCGGTCCTGATGGCCTCCTTCCTGTCCGCGATAAAAAGAGACCTGGCCCGGCCCTTCATGTCCATTCCCGCCTTGATGTCATTCATGATGTCTTCGGTGCGTTCCGTGCGGCTGTTGTCCGATGTCACTATGATGCGGTCGGCCATCTTCTGGGCCACTGCAGCCATTTCAGGCCGCTTTGTCCTGTCCCTGTCCCCTCCGCAGCCGAACAGGCATACGAGCTGCCTCTCGGGAGCGATTTCCCTGAGTGTCTTCAACACGTTTTCAAGGGCATCGGGGGTATGTGCATAGTCTATGACTACCGATATGTCCCGCGGACCTCTCAGCGTCTCGAGCCTTCCGCGTGCCGACCTCAGCTTGCTGATTCCGACCAGCACCTCCTGCGGATCCGCCCCGAGGCTTACCGCCGTGGAGTAGATGGCCAGTATGTTGTAGGCGTTGTGCTGGCCGATGAGGTTAGTCCAGCATTCTTTTCCGTCTACCGACAGCTGCATTCCGTCGAAACTTTCCTCCATGATTTTGCAGGTATGGTCCGCCATCGTCCTGCAGGAATAGGTCACCACTTTTGCCCTGGTGTTCTGCACCATCACCATGCCGTTCCTGTCATCGATGTTGGTTACTGCCACGGCATCGTCCGGCAGGGTGTCGAAAAACAGTTTCTTGCATCTGAGATACTCCGCGAAAGTCTTGTGATAGTCGAGATGGTCGTGCGTGAGATTCGAGAAAATCCCGGCCTTGAATTTCAGTCCGGCGACCCTTTCCTGCTCCACGCCGATGGAGCTTACTTCCATGAAACAGTAGCTGCATCCGATATCCGCCATTTCGGCCAGCAGGGAGTTTATGGTAATCGGGTCCGATGTGGTGTTCACAGCCTCGCTGCACCTTGTCCCGACGTAGTTCGCTATCGTCGAGAGCAGCCCGCATTCATAGCCGAGGCTTCTGAACAGGTGGTAGAGCAGGGTCACTGTCGTGGTCTTGCCGTTTGTGCCGGTGATGCCCACGAGGGTGAGCTTTTCGGACGGGCGTCCGTAGAAATTCGATGCGATGACGGCAAGGGCGTGGCGGGAGGAGGAGACGCGGATAAACGATATGTTGTCCCGTTGTCCGCCGATGGCGGCCAATGCCCTGGCGTCTTCGTAAACGATGGCGGAAGCTCCATTCCCGATAGCCGGTGCAATATAGTCGTGGCCGTCAGAGGCAAAGCCTTTGACGGCAATGAACATTGTCCCCGGCGTGACTTTCCGCGAGTCTGCGGTGATTGCCTTTATCTCAGTGTCCATGCTGCCGGAAGTCCCGGTGATTCCGCAGCCTTCCGTTATTTCCCTTATCTTCATGTTTTCCTGTATTTCAGCACATTATTTCAATACAAACCTGACCGTCGTTCCGCGTTTTGCCTTGGTCCCGGCCTTCGGGCTCTGGGCGGTCACATGTCCGTATCCGGTATATTCGTACCTGTATCCGCAGTTTTCTATGGAATACAGGGCATCTTTCAGTCCCAATCCGGTGATGTCCGGCACCTGCTCCAGCATGTCCGCACCCGTTTCCATGCTGCCGGACACCATCTCAGGCACCTTCCCCGTTTCTTTCAGCTCCCCGCTCCAGCCTGGCGTCAGACAGTAGATGCTGTTTACTATCTCCCTGAATACGTTTGCCGGAATGGCTCCGCCGTAGAAATTCATCCTCGACAGTTTGGAATAGACTACCACGATTGCCGTGAATTCCGGAGCGTCGGCAGGGAAAAATCCCACGAAAGTCCCCTGGTGCTGTTTCCGTCCCTGGTCATCCTGATATGCTGCCACCGGTTTGCCGTTCTTCTCGAAATTCACGAGCAGCCGCGCCGTTCCCGTTTTTCCCGCCACAGGGCATTTTGCGTTTTTCAGCCGGCTTCCGGTACCGTCGGTCACGACCGACCTCAGCGCGCTTGCAAGGCTGTCGGCCACGCTTCGCGAACAGATGGAGCCGTTGAGGATTTCCGGCTTCATCCGCTTTTCCACCTTGCCGTCCTTCTCTATGCTTTCCACAAGGTATGGCTTCATCAGTTTTCCTTTGTTGGCTATCGCATTGTAAAACATCGCGATATGCATCGGAGTCTCCTTTACGCTGTATCCGTATGAGATAGTCGGGAGCGTGGTCCCGCTCCAGTTCACCGCTCCCGGCATCGGTATTTCAGGATCGGCAAACCCTATCAGGTCGAAATCGAAAGTGCTTCCGAGCCCGTATTCGTACAGCTTGTTTACGAATCTTTCAGGATTTTCGTCGTAATTCGTGCATGCCAGGTAGCGGAACACCTGGTTGGAGGAGATTTCCAGCCCTTCCCTGACCGATATCTTGTCGGATTTCCAGTCCCGCAGATACGGGTCGTCCGGAAGCCTGACACCTCTGTACGACCATTTCCCCCTGAATGTCGGCACTTCGTCGGACAATTTCGTCTTCCTGTCTTCCAGAAGCGTCATCAGCGTGGCAGTCTTGAACACCGAGCCTGGGGCTTCGGCCCGTCCTATGGCATAGTTGAAGCGTTCGTACGCTTTCCCGTCCCCTTCGACGGTCAGATTCACCATTGCCCTTATGGCACCCGTCTTTACGTCCATCAGTATAGCGCAGCCCCCTTCCACATTCTCCTGACCTTCGATGCCTTTTTTCAGGGCCTTTTCGGCGATGTCCTGCAGGTCCACATCCAAGGTAGTCCGGACGTCCCTGCCGTTCTCCACTTCCACGAAAGTGCTGTCGTAGTCCCTGATGTACTCCCTGTTGTCGGTTTTCTTCAGCCACTCTATCCCGTCTGTGCCGTGCAGCACATAGTCGTATTTCCCCTCGATGCCCACATCGTCGTTGTTCGGGTTGTTGTCGTCAAGATGGCCCAGCACCCGTCTTGCGAGCGAGCCGTAAGGATATATCCTCTTGTCGTATTTTTCCACGATGGCCCCGCCCTTGTACTGTCCTTCGTTGAAAAGCGGCAGAGCCATGACCTTGCGGTATGTCTCGTAGTCCACGAGTCCGCCTATCTTCACATAGCGGCGGTCAGTCCTGCGGCTTTCGGCTATGAGCCTGTAATATTCCCCGGCAGTCTTGTCCTTGTAGATTCCGGACAGGCCTTCGGCGAGTTTCCTCGCTTTCCCTAACCATTCCGCTTCGGCCCTCTCTCCCTTTTCCCGGTCAGTCATCTCCGCAAATTCCTGCCTGCGCACGGTGCAGTCCATCGCTATCTGGTATTTGGGGGTGGAAGCGGCGAGAATCCTCCCGTCATGCGACAGGATGGCTCCACGCTCCGGTTTTATGACGACCTTTCTGCTTCCGGGAGTAAACTTTTCTATATAGACGCTTTCAGGCTTGTAAAACAGCTGTATGTAGACGATCCGGCCGATGATGACTACCGTCAGCATCAGGAAAACGAGATAAATCCCGAACAGGATTATCCCTATCCCGTCGGGTTTCCTCTCGTCGCTGCCGTTCCCTATGTTCGTATCGTCTTCCATTTCGTTGTCATTGCCTTATATATACCGCAGGATTGTCCGGAATCGTCAGCTCCGAACCGGCGTTTTTCAGCATTTCCTGTACGGTGCTCAGTTTTTCCAACCCTATCAGTTCCGTCTGCTTCTGCGTCAGGGCTATTTTAAGCTCGTAAAGCGTCTGCTTGTTCTCCTCCACTTCTACCAGCGTCTTTTCTATCATCAGATTCAGTACGAGCACCAGGAAAATAAGCAGGAAGCCGTACAGGATATGGGGGAAAAACTTGTCGCATTTCAGCAGCGTGAAAAGCATTTCCCCGCGTCCGAGCATCCTGACGAATTTCCTTCCGTTTCCTGTTCCGGTGTTTTCTTCCATTTCCCTTTTCCTTTATGTCCGGTCCTCAGATTTCCTCCCCGGTCTTTTCCGCCACCCTCAGTTTCGCGCTCCTCGCACGCGTGTTCGACGCGATTTCCTCCTCGGACGGCAATACCGGTTTGCGGTTGACGGACCTGAACGGCGTCCTGACATGTCCGTACAGATCCTTTTCGAGGCGGCCCTCCACATTCCCCGTCCTGATGAAATTCTTCACCATCCTGTCCTCGAGCGAGTGGTAGGTGATTACTGCAAGCCTCCCTCCCGGCTTGAGCACTGATGCCGCACCGTCCAGGAACTTCTCGAGAGACTTCATCTCCTGGTTCACCTCTATCCGGAGCGCCTGGTACACCTTGGCCAGGAACTTGTGTTCCGCCTGCCGGGGAAGTGCCGGAGCGATGGCTTCGTAAAGGTCTCCGGTCGTCCTGATGTCCTTTTTCTCCCGGTATCCGCATATCATTTGCGCTATCCTCCTGCTGCCGTCCACCTCGCCGTACAGCCTGAGTATCTTTTCCAGGTCCTCCCGGCTGCGTGTATTCAGTATGTCCGCCGCAGACACCTCCGTCTCGGCGTTCATCCTCATGTCGAGCGGCGAGTCGAACCTGAATGAAAACCCCCTCTCCGCCGTGTCGAACTGGTGAGACGAGACTCCCAGATCGGCCAGGATGCCGTCTACTCCCTCCCTGTAGCCTTCATACAGGACGAAGTTCCGGATAAATCTGAAATTGTTCCTGACGAGGGTCAGCCTCGGGTCGTCGATGGTGTTGTTCCTGATGGCGTCTTCATCCCTGTCGAATGCTATCAGCCGTCCGTTCCCGTTCAGGACGGACAGTATTCCGGCAGAATGTCCTCCGCCGCCGAACGTGGCGTCGACATATACTCCGGCCTTGTCTACGACAAGCGCATCGACACTTTCGTGAAGCAACACTGGTATATGGTACTCTGACATGGCCTATCGTGATTGTCTGTGTTCAGGAAGCGATGCGGCAAGGGCGGTGAATTCCTCCCGGGACATGACGGATCCGGCGTATCTTTCCTTTGCCCAGATTTCTATCTTGAAGTCGTTCCCGGCGAACACCACTTCCTTTTCCACTCCTATCGACTCAAGAAGCGTTTTCGGGATGGAAATCCTTCCGATTTTGGAATCCGGCTCCACGATGGCCCGGCCCCTCATGTATTCCCTCCAGAACGATGCCTGCCGTCTGTCGAAAAAGTCTATCCGGGACTTCACGTCTTCCGACTGCTTCTCCCATTCTTCGCAGGTGTACATCTCGAGGCAGTCTTCGAAGATATCCTTCTTGATGACGAGCCGCATGTCTGACGCACCGGTCATGGCGCTCTTGAAGGCTGCCGGTAATACCAGCCTTCCCTTGTCGTCCAACTTGACCGTGTATTCGCCTATGAATCTGACCATTTGCCGCTTCTTTTCCCGCTTCGGACTGCATGGATTCCCGCCTGGAACAGCTTGAATTTCCGACCGGAAGCACTTGCCCGCAAAAATAGGAATTATTTTCCACTTTCTCCCACAATTTTCCAAAATTTTCCAAAACGTCGGCGGAGCACCCCTGCGGTCCGGGAATTTCAAAACAGTTTCAAAAACGGCCCCGCATATTGAAAAATTTCAAAACAGTTCCTAAATTTGCGGCATATCTTACATCTTCTTCGGATAATGCAGATAGATATGGCTTCGGGACAAAAGAACATTACGGCCGGGTTTGAAGAAAATTATTCACGATACTACAAACGATGCGTGCTTTTTGCAAAATCCTATGTCTGCGACTTCTCCGCGGCTGAATCCATCGCATCTGAAGCCATGTCGGTCTACTGGGAGCGCAGGGCTGCCGGAGAGCAGTTCGAAATGACCCTCCCGTTCCTCTTTTCCGTAATCAGAAACAAGGCACTCAGGTATCTCAAAAACGAGGATATGCGGCTCAAGGCACAAGGCGAGGCGGGCACGGTCATCTTCGAGGAGCTCACGTACAGAATCCGCACCCTTGAATCATGTGATCCGCACGTCCTTTTCGAAAAGGATGTACAGACTATTCTGCACGATACTCTCGGCTCCCTCGACAGAAAGACCGGCCGGATTTTCTCTCTCAGCCGCTTTGACGGAATGACAAACCGCGAAATCGCCATGGAGCTCGGCATCTCGGAAAAGACTGTGGAATACCACATTTCCAAGGCTCTGAAAGTCCTGCGCGTGGCATTGAAGGATTATTTGCCGCTTGTCGGCATATTCCTGGGGCTGTAGCGGCATTCCTCTCTTATGATTTTTGAAGCGGACCGGAAGGGAACTTTTGGCCCGCTTTTTTTTTGCCGTGGAGCCGCGGGTTGTATAGCCGTGGGACCGTGAGGCTGAGGTGCCGGGCGGAGCTCCACTGTCGGCCCAAAAACTTTCCCATTTTTCCCAAAAACTTGTCCATTTTACGCTTTTTTGCAATTTTTTTGAAAAAATATTGATTTTCGTTTAGGGTATTTTCGTTTTGAAGGAACTTACTTATGTTTTGTGCCAAATCGCGACAATTTATGGAACACGAATTAGACTTGTTATTGAAATATCTGAGAGGCGATGCGACATTGAACGAACGCCTCCGGGTGATGGAGTGGGTAAAGGAAGACGACGCCCACAGGAAGGAACTTGACACGCTGCGCAGGATATACGAAACCCTGCTCGTTTCGGACATGGGTGAACATCGGGCTTCGGCCGGGCGTACGGCTGTCCGCAAGATATTTTTGGGCATAGGCTCGGCACTGGCTGCGGCGGCCGTGGCTGTCGGGGTCTTCCTGATGACCGGGCGGCAGTCTCAGGAAGCGGACGAGATGCTGAAAGTTTCGTATGTCTGCGCCCCGGCGGGCTATCAGACCATGACGGTGCTCAGCGACGGGACGCGGATAAGGCTGAATTCAGGCTCGAGGCTGGATGTCCTGACGGACAATGGGAATGAAAGGCACGTGAGGCTGAAAGGCGAGGGCTACTTCGATGTGGCCCGCGACGAGGAAAGGCCGTTCATCCTCGAGACTTCCGGGATGAGGGTGAAAGTCCTCGGGACGACTTTCAATGTGACCGCATATGATGAGGTCCAGTCCGTCGTCCTTGTGGAAGGCAGCGTGGAAGCGAAAGGTGCCGGAGACAGTGCAGCAGTGGTGATAAGCCCGTCTGAAAGGTATGTGTACGATACCGTGACCGGGACGGGCAATGTGGAAGCGGCCGATGTCGAGGAGTACACGTCATGGATAGACGGATATATCCTCCTGAAAGAGACCGGAGTGCAGGAAATATTCGACAGGCTCGAAAACTACTTCGAAGTGGAGATAGACTGCAATGCCGACGACTTCCGCGACGTGACAGTGAGCGGGAAGCTGATGATTGACAGCGGGATAGAGACGGCCCTCGAGACGCTCTCTCTGATGATGCCGATGAAGGTGGACGGACTGGAAAGCGGGCATGTCACCATATCCCCAGTCCGCAGGCCAGCCGCAGGCGGGACGGAAATCCTGTAGGACAGGCCTCCCCTTGCAGCTGCACGCACTGACCCTGCAGGATGACGCGCACCACTGAAAATGATACTATTATTAATAACTACATATAACATGTTCAACAATTTTCCACATTGCAAGCACAGCCTTGCAACAGTATTGCTTCTCGCACTTATGTTGCTGCCTGTCTCTGTTTTTGCACAGGGGGGGGTAACATAAATCTTGAAGTCAGGGACAAGCCGCTGAAGGAAGTCTTCGCGCAGCTGGAGGATGAATACGGCTACCGTTTCATCTTCCGGAATGACGCAGTGGACCCCGACCGGAAAGTGACTGTCTCGATGAAAAACGCCACTATCCATGCCGTTCTGGACAGGATACTGGATTCCCGGACCGAATATCAGGTCAGGAACAGGCAGATTACCATCTGGAAGGCTCCCGAACAGGCTCCGGCCGCTGAAAAGGCCCCGGTGCCCTCTCGGGACGCTGTCCTGAAAGGTACAGTCAGAGATGCTGACGGAGAGCCGGTAGTGGGAGCTTTCGTGCAGGAAAAGGGAACGCAAAACGGAGTCACCACCGATCTTGACGGACGCTATTCTATCAGGGTCGGCAGTCCGGATGCCGTCCTGCTTTTCTCCTGCCTCGGCTTCCGCGATGTTGAAATCCCCGCATCATCCGGCAGAACGGCGGCCGTGACATTGGAGGAAGACATGCAGCGTCTCGACGAAGTGGTGATCATCGGATACGGCACGCAGACCAAGGCGACCATCACCGGCTCTTTGGCAGTGGTGGACACTAAGGAACTCATAAAGCCTCCGGTATCGAGTATCACCAACGTACTGGCGGGCAGCGTACCCGGCGTAGCGACTGTCCAGACTACAGGCCAGCCGGGTGAAGACGCCGCGGACATCTACATCAGGGGAGTCGGCTCGCTGTCAAGCTCCTCGTCGAAGCCTTTGGTGCTGGTTGACGGAGTCGAACGCGACTTTTCCCAGATAGACCCTAACGAAATCGAAAATTTCTCCATCCTTAAGGATGCAGCCTCCACGGCCGTCTTCGGTGTCAGGGGAGCCAACGGCGTCATCCTCATCACCACCAAGAGGGGACAGGAGGGCAGACCGACCATCTCCATCAGTACGAACACGGGTCTGCAGCAGCCTACTTCCATGGTGGAGCAGGTCGGCAGTTACGAATACGCCACCTTCTGGAACATGAAGATGCGCAACGACGGGGAGACCGACTCCAGGAAATATTTCACCGACTATGCCCTGGAAGCCTATCGGACAGGCTCCGACCCCCTTTTCTATCCGAACGTGAACTGGAGGGAAAGGGTACTCAACGATGTCTTCGTCCAGACGAAGAACAACATCAACATCTCCGGAGGAAGCAAGAACGCCAGGTACTTCGTGTCCATGGGCTACCTCTACCAGAACGGCGTGCTGAAACAGGTCGAAAGCATCCCTTACAACAACAACTACAGCTACAACAGGTACAACTACCGCGCTAACCTCGATTTCAGCCTCTCGCCGAGCACCACGATGAAATTCAACATCGGAGGCTATGTCGGCAAGCAGCAGGCCCCGCTTTCGGTAAAGATCGACGGCTCTGAATGGAACTCCATCACCATCTGGACGGTGCCATTGGTCAGCCCCGGCCTGATAAACGGACGCAGGACGTTAGTCCCGGAAGAGTCTGTACCGACAGGGATAGAGTTGGGCAGGGACGGCTACTTCACATTCATGGGCTACGGCTATGAGCAGCACTACAACACTACGCTCAACATCGACGTGGAGATAAGCCAGCGCCTGGACTTCATCACCGACGGGCTTTCCCTTACCCTGAAAGGGGCGTATGACAACAACTTCAACACCCACAAGAAAAGGGAATCCTGGGGCACCGAGATACAGCGCATATATTACGCCTCGTTCTATGACGACCCGGACAAGCCCATGACCGACCCGGACTACGACAAGAGCATAATTCTCGTGCCGGACGGCACTGATGACATCCTGAGGTATTCGGAGGAGAACGGGCGCGACAGGAACTGGTACATCGAGGGAAAACTGAACTGGAACAGGGCGTTCGGCCCGAAAGGCCAGCACAAGGTATCCGCCATGTTCCTCTACAACCAGTCCCGCGACTATTATCCCCGGTACAGCACCGGAGATGCCTCGTCCTACCAGTACATTCCTCACAGCTATGTGGGCTTCGTAGGCCGTGCCACATATAACTACAAGGGAAAATACCTGGCCGATTTCAGCATCGGATACAACGGCTCGGAGAACTTCGCCCCGGGCAAAACCCGTTACGGCGCCTTCCCTTCGGGCTCCGTCGGCTGGGTCATCAGCGAGGAGCCTTTCATGGAAAACCAGAATGTCATCAGCTACCTCAAGCTGAGGGCTTCCCTCGGGAAAGTCGGCAACGACCTCGGCACCACGAGATTCATGTATATGCCGACCACATGGGTCTCCAACGGCAACTACAACTTCGGCGAAAGCAACCCGAACTCCTCAGAGGCATACGGAGAAGGCACGATCGGCAACGACGGCGTGACCTGGGAGACCGCCGTCAAGCAGAACTACGGACTCGATGCGGAATTCCTCGGGAGCAGGCTCTCTTTGAACTTCGACTACTTTTTCGAGCACCGTTCGGGCATCCTGCTGAAGCCAAACAACACTCCGTCCATCATAGCCATGACGCTTCCGTCCCTGAATATCGGCGAGGTGAACAACCACGGATACGAGGTGTCCCTCGGCTGGAGCGACAAGACGAAAAGCGGCTTCGAGTATTTCGCGACGGCAAACGTTTCATTTGCCCGAAACAAGATTATCTACATGGACGAGGTGGAGAGCGAATTCCCCTGGCAGAACCAGACGGGAGGCTCGGTCGGACGCTATACCGGGCTGTACAAATTCGTCCGCCTGTATCAGTACAGCGACTTTACCGAAGGTCCTGGCGGCACGTTGGTCCTGAATCCGGACCTTCCGCAGCCGACATCGACGGTATATCCCGGCGATGCCATGTATGAGGATGTCAGCGGCGACGGAATCATAAACGGGGATGACAAGATGGTCACCGGATATTCCACGATTCCGGAATATGTATTCGGACTTAACGCCGGTTTCAATTTCAAGGGCTTCAACTTCTCCATGCAGTGGACAGGGGCCACGAACGTGAACAAGCTGATGGACCTGGAATACAGGATACCTTTCACCAACGCCGGCGGCCGCGGCCTTCTGAAATATTTCTATGAAGACTGCTGGACAGTGGA
The DNA here is from genome assembly GCA_944322805.1 of uncultured Bacteroidales bacterium. Lineage (GTDB taxonomy): Bacteria > Bacteroidota > Bacteroidia > Bacteroidales > UBA932 > Cryptobacteroides. The sequence goes on from CALUQC010000026.1 coordinate 27,705, forward strand.
AAATCAGGACGGAACGCTGCCGCGTGCAGCGGAAACATCCGAGACCTGGAATTCCGAGCCTTCCACCCTCTGGCTCAGGGATGCCTCCTATCTGCGTCTGAAGACTGTCACCCTCGGCTATACCTTCCCCGGGAAAGGCTGGCTGAAGGCTGTAGGCGTCAAATCTCTGAATGTCTCTTTCTCAGGATACAACCTTCTGACATTCACGGGCCTGGACTTCATAGACCCTGAGGCCCTGACTGACAGGAACGGGGCATATCCTCTCGTCAAGATTTACAGTCTCGGGCTGAACATAACATTCTAAACAGGTGCAATGAAACATTATTTATCTATAATCACAGCTTTCGCAGCCATATTGCTGCTGCAGGTCTCCTGCTATGACCTGCGTTTCGGAGATGCTTTTCTCGGCGAGCATCCGGAAAGCTCCGGAGCCACATTGGATACGATGTTCAGCTCTACGGCGAATGCCGACAGGGTCCTCACGAAAGCATATTCCTACCTGCCGTACGGCCTGCCTACCGGCAAGGACAACGGTCATGCGTACGACAAGCTCGGCATCAACATATTGGAATCCATCTCCGACCTGAACTACAGCCGCAGGAATAACCCGAGCGACGGACCGGTGAACCTGTACTACAACGGTACATACGGCAGCAACATCGGCTCTGACTACCGCGGTACCGAGGCATACAGGTTCGGCGAGGAAAACGAATACAGCGCCATCCGATATGCCTGGATATACATTGAAAATGCAGACAGGATTCCCGACCTCTCCTCCATGGACAGGCAGAGGAAGGTGGCAGAGGCCAAGATGGTCATAGCCATAGCATATTCCGAACTGCTCAGGTACATGGGCGGTGTCCCTCTCCTCAAGCATGCCGTGGACCCGAACGAGGATATGAATTTCCCGCGGGCCACCTTTGCGGAGACGGTAGACTATATAGTCCAGCTCCTGGACGAGGCCGCCCCTTATCTGAACTGGAAAAACGACGGTACCGAGAACGGCAGGATGACAAAGGCCGGTGCCATGGGCCTGAAGCTCCGCATCCTGCTCTGGGCTGCAAGCCCTACATTCAATTCGGCTTCCACATGGCATCCGGAGGCCGACGAATATACCTGCTACGGGAACTATGACAGGGAAAGATGGAAAAGGGCCATGGATGCGGGCGAGGCCTTTTTCGAGGAACTCGAGGCCAACGGCGGGTATCAGCTGACCCAGGCTGCGTCGCCCACCCACAGCGGCTACCGGGCGGCGTTCCGCTCCGCATACTATGACAGAGGCGGTACGGAAGTGCTCATCTCCACCCGCAGGGGCTACAACAGCGACATCCTGGACAATTTCCTGACGGAAGCCAAATATTCAGGTCCGACACTGAACTATGTGAACATGTTCTCCTGGGATGACGGCACCGACTTCCCGGAAAACTTCGACTGGGAGAATCCGTCGCGCCAGCCTTTCTACGATGCGGACGGAAACCCTACCCGCGAGCCGAGGCTTTACGAGACCTGTGCCGTTCCGGGTGATACCTGGAGAGACGGCTCCGTCGCCCCGGTCTATACGAACCACCCGAACTATACTGTCGGGACAGGCTTCTTTCAGATGAAGTTCATCCTGAACCAGGACAGCGACAGGGAAGGCAAGCCGGTGCAGTGGCCGTATCTCAGGCTTCCGGAAGTGATGCTGAGCTATGCGGAAGCCATCAACGAATACAACGGCGGTCCGGACGCCACTGCCTATGAGCAGATAAATGCGGTCAGAAACCGTGTCGGACTGCCCGACCTCCAGGCCGGACTGGGTCAGACAGAATTCAGGGAGGCGCTTCTGAGAGAACGTGCGCTTGAATTCGGCTATGAGGAAGTCAGATGGTTCGACCTTGTGAGATGGGGACGGTCGGAAGACTTCACGAAAAAGCTGTACGGGCTGCAGGTCACCGGGGTAGGAGGCACTACTACGAATCCGGCTTCCTATACTTTCCGGCGTACGGAACTCGCGACCCGCAACTGGGCGACTTCCTGGGATACCAAATGGTATCTGGCGGCATTCCCGCAGACCGAAGTCGACAAGGATTACGGCCTGGTCCAGAATCCCGGCTGGTAGGCAGAACAATACAAATTCATGAATATGAAAAAATTCCAAATAACCATCATATCATTGGCCGCAGCCGTTTCGGCTGCAGCCGCTCCGAGGGACACCCTGGCCATAGAGAGCGGGCTTGACACCATCAGCCTCGGCTACGGTATCGAAGTCTCCGACAAGAGCAGCGCATTCGTGCACAGGGGCGTCGGCAGGAGCGTGTTCGAGAAATCCCCGGATATCGACGTGGCCAAGGCCCTGTACGGACAGATAGCAGGCCTGAACGTGTACCAGGGCTCCGGCACCACTTACGACAACCTCGCCTCCCTCTCGATACACGGGAGGACACCTCTCATCCTTGTGGACGGCTTTCCGAGAGGCAGCCTCAGGGATATCACCACCACGGAGATAGAATCCGTAGCCGTACTCACCGATGCTGTGGCTACGGCCATGTACGGCATGCGCGGAGCCAACGGCGTGGTGCTTGTCACCACCCGCAGGGCCACTCCCGGCAAGCTCCGTGTAGGGGCGGATTTCCAGTACGGCATAAACTCGCAGTTCCGCTCTCCGGAATTCGCGGATGCATACACCTATGCCACGACACTGAATCAGGCCCTGACCCTCGACGGCCTGTCCCCGCGGTACAGCGACCATGAACTCGAGGCGTTCCGCACGGGACAGTATCCCTACGAGTACCCTGACGTGAACTGGTGGGACGAAATCTACAAGGACTATACGTCGAACTACCGCCTCGGCCTTACCTTCGAGGGCGGTACCGAGAAATTCCGCTACTATTCGGTAGTGGACTACATGTACGACATCGGGCTGTTCCGGAATCTGAACACCGATTCCCGCTATTCCACCATGCCGTCCGACGTGCGCCTGAGCATCAGGTCGAACTTCGATGTGGAGGTGACCCGCACCACGCACCTGAAGCTCGGCATCATGGGCAAGATAGGCGAATACAACAGGGCACGGGGCGCCACCAATGTGATGAGCTATCTCTACACCACCCCTTCCGCCGCCTATCCGGTAAAGCAGTATGACGGAATCTGGGGAGGTACGGACATCTATACTTCCACCAACCCTGTGGCCAACCTTGCCGACACCGGAAACTACCGCTTTACCACGGGTACCGTCGTGGCGAACATGTCCCTCAGACAGGACCTCGACATCATCACCGAAGGACTTGCCGCGGAAGTCCTGGTTTCATTCGAGAACACCGGCAGGATGTACGACGAGACCTCCAAGACATTCATATACGAGGATTCGAACGCCACCATGTCGGACGACGGCACGGTCATCACCTCCCCGGAGACGACAGGCACCGCATCCCGCGCCCTGGGCCACAGCAACGGCTTCTACTCCATCGACATGAGGACCGATTTCCAGGCCAAGGTCGACTATTCCAGGACTTTCGGCCGCCATGCGGTCTCGGCTGCCGCCATCTATGACATGCAGTCCTATGTGGCCAATGGCCAGAACGTGTCGAACAAATGGCTTTCCGCCCTGTTCACGGCCTCCTATACCTACGACAACAGGTATTCCGCGAGCATCGTCACGGACTGGTACGGCTCGGCATATCTGGAGCCGGGCGACGCCATGAGATTCTATCCGGCTGTGAATGCTGCCTGGATTATTTCCGGTGAGGAATTCATGAAAAACGTCTTCTGGATAGACCACTGGAAGGTCTTTGCATCCTGCGGCCGCTCCGGCTGGGACGGCAACCTGTCCCACGACCTGTTCCGCCAGTCCTATATCGGCGGAAATGCCTACTATTTCACGGACAACGCCGCGCATTATTACAGCATGACGGAAAGCGCCCTCCCGGTGGAAGACCTGGAGCCCGAGAAGTTCCGCAAGGTGACTTTCGGTACGGAATTCCGGGCATTCGGGAACAGGCTCAGCCTTTATGCCGAAGGCTTTTTCGAGGAGAGGAGCAATGTCCTCGTGGCCTCGACCAACGTTTCGGGAGTCATAGGTATTGACGTGGCCCGGCAGTGCGCCGGCATCTACAAATACCGCGGCGTCGATGCTTCATTGTCCTGGAAGGACAGGATAGGCGACTTCTCCTACGGACTTTATGCGAACGGCTCGTTCCTTTCCACCGAAATCGTGAACGAAAACCAGGCATACCAGCCGTACGACTACCTCTATACGAAAGGAAATGCCATCGGGCAATGCTACGGATTGGAGGTCGTGGGAATCTTCCATAACCAGATGGAGATAAACAACAGCCCTGTCCAGACATTCTCGGAAGTGCGTCCCGGCGACCTCAAGTACAAGGACCAGAACGGGGACAACGTCATCAACGAATACGACTACGTGAAGATGTACAACTCCACGGTACCTGCATTCTATTTCGGTTTCGGACTGAATTTCGGCTGGAAAGGCTTCGAGGTTTCCGCGGATTTCCAGGGCATGGCTGGAGTGACGGTCAACGTCCTCAACTCTCCGCTCTACATGCCTCTGATGAGCAACGGGACCGTCTCGCAGACCCTCCTCGACCATGAGATTCCGTGGACACCCGAGACATCCGGCTCCGCGACCATTCCGCGCCTGACTACCCAGTCGAACGAGAACAACTACCAGAACAACTCCCTCTGGCTCCGCGACGGCTCGTTCCTCAAGTTGAGAAACCTGACATTTTCGTACACCTTCCCGAAGGATCTGATAAAATTCGCCGAGATGCAGCTGTACGTGCAGGGGACAAACCTTTTCTCGATAGACAATCTCAAGATGTTCGACCCCGAGGTCATCGGCGGCAGGACCTACCCTGCGCTGAGATCCTATTTCGTGGGGCTTAAGTTCAACTTTTAACGGTGGAGAATAAGATGAAAACATTGAAAACCATTGCAATGACATTTGCGGCCATCTCTGCCGTATCTTGCGGTTACCTTGAATTCGACGAGACGAACGGTCTGCGCTCTTTTGACGACGTCTACTCCTATTTCGACGAGACGAAACAGATGCTGACGCATGTATATTCCTATATTCCGCAGGATTTCGGGACGATAGGCGGGGCAATGCGGGACTGCGCCAGCGACGACGCGGAATTCGGTGACACCGGTGGAACGGTGCAATACATGAACAACGGCACCTGGTCCTCGTTGAATACTGTCGACGGCGCCTGGACCCTGTACTATGGCATCAGGGCTGCCAATGAATTCCTGCAGTCTTTCGCGACGACTGATTTCACCCGGTTCGAGAAAGACCCCGACTATCAGAACTGGATGGACCAGATGCAGTATTTCACATATGAGGCGAGGATTCTCAAGTCCTTCTTTTTCTTCGAGCTTGCCAAAAGGTACGGCGACATAGCCATGCCTTTGGAGAAATTGGATATAGAGCAGGCGAACAGCATAGCCAAGACCTCTTTCGACGCTGTGGTGGAATACATCGTGTCGGAGTGCGATGCCTGTGCTCCGAATCTTCCTGACACGTACAGGGATGTAGCGAACAGCGAGACGGGCAGGATTACCAAAGGCTTTGCCATGGCCCTGAAATCCAAGGCCCTCCTGTATGCGGCCAGCGAGCTTCACAACCCGTCCATGGATACGGACAAATGGAAGCGTTCGGCTTCGGCAGCCCTCGACCTGATAGAGACCGGCCTTTACGAACTGGACCCTGCCGACAAGTGCAACAACCCTACTTCCCCTGAAGTGGTGCTTGCCCGGCAGAATGACAATTCGACCACTTTCGAGGTGTACAATTTCCCTATCCGTTTCACCGAGGGACAGAAAAACGGCTCTTTGGTCACCATGTGCACCTTCCCTACCCAGAATCTCGTGGATGCCTTCCAGACTAAAAACGGCTATTCCGTGACTCTGGAGGCTTCCGGGTGGGTGAGCGATGACCCCGAGTTCAATCCGGCCCGACCTTACCTGAACCGTGACCCGCGTTTCACTCGTACCGTCCTCTGCAACGGAGATGCCTTCAAAGGCTCCGTCATAGCCCTTTACAAGGGAGGCCGTGACGATGCCGCAGTGTCCGACGGAGGCTCCCCGACAGGCTATTTCCTCAGGAAATACATTCAGGAGAGCACCAGCTTCGACCCTGACGCACAGGTCTCGAACAAGCATCACTGGATAGTCTACCGCTATGCCGAGACGCTTCTGACCTATGCCGAGTCCATGGTCGAGGCCTTCGGGGACCCCGACTATTCCGATGCAGAATACACTTATTCTGCCCGATGGGCCTTGAATCAGGTGCGGAGCAATGCCGGGATGCCTGACGTGACCGTTTCCGGCAAAGACGAGTTCATCGAAGCCCTGCGGAACGAATGGCGTGTCGAGTTCGCTTTCGAGGATCACCGTTTCTGGGATGTGCGCAGATGGAAAATCGGCTCCGAGACCCAGACCGACATTTACGGTGTGGAAATCACGCAGGCTTCCGGAAGTTCCTATTCGTACAGGAGATTCCTTTACGAGTCCCGCAAGTGGAATGACAGGATGTATCTGTATCCGATTCCGCAGGTGGAGTTGTACAGGAACAGTAATCTGCTGCCTCAGAATCCGGGATGGTGATGGACAGGAGGACAGCCGTCCGGGATAACGATAAAAAAGAATGAAGAATAAAAACCAAAATACAAAACAATGAAAACCAATGCAATCATCAATCTGGGCGTTTGTGCTGCCGCAGGATTTGCGGTCCTGGCAGGATGCTATGAGACTCCGGCTATAGACTCCCAGCCCGATGCGGAGCCGCAGATAGTAGTGGATGCCAAATCCTCTTATACGGTGGCTTCGGCATCTGCCGATCCGGTCATATTCAGCATCAGTTCGAATACTCCGTGGTATATAGAAAATGATGCCGAGGGATGGTGCACCGTGACTCCGGGAGCCAG
>CALUQC010000027.1 GCA_944322805.1 uncultured Bacteroidales bacterium
AGAATTATGCTGAGCGGAGTCTTGAACTCGTGAGACACGTCCGAGAGGAACTTCGTCTTCATGTCCGCGGATTTCAGGGCCCTGTCCCTTTCGATATGCTCGATCTGAAGCTGATGCCTCATCCTCAGATAATAGAACACCCATGTCCCGAATCCAGTGAAAACCAGGAAATACAGAATGCAGGCATACGGCGTGGCATACCATGGAGACCTCACCCGGATGGAAAAGGAAGCTGGTGATACCGGCATGCTTCCGTCCGGAGTGGCAGCCGCGACTTCGAAACGGTACTTTCCGCCAGGCACATTTATGAACACAGCTCTGGAATCGGATGTTTCCTGCCACCTGTCATCGAAACCGGCCAGCCTGTAGACAAACCTCCCGTCCCTGCCCGAAAAATCGAAAGCGGAATACTCCACCGAAAACGAATTCTGGTCATGTCTAAGCGTCACGCCCGGGACGTCCGCAATATTTACCGGCAGCACCATGTTTCCGTCGTACTCCCTTCCTACCTCCACCATGTCGTTTCCCAAGTAAAACGATGTGACCGAGACTGAAGGCTGTCCGGGTGCCTCCGGCAATTCGTCTGTCCTAAACTCGAAGTATCCGTCTGACGAGCCGAGGTATACGGTGCCGGCTTCTCCGGCAATGCCGCAAAAGAGCGGGCTGTCTCCGAAAGGATAGTGGGACCAGCTGCCCGAGGCAATATCCAGAATATGGACATTCTTGTCGCTGATCACTGAGATCCTCTCATCTCCTGTCACAATCGCATCCACCTGCAGCCCGAAGCCCGGCACCTGCACGGCATGTCCGTCCTGTCCCATGCGGAAAAGTCCCTGGCTCGTCCCTATCCAGATATTGCTGCCATCTGAAGCCAAGGTAGTGGCATAAAGTCCGGAAGGAAGATCCACATACGACATTTCATCCCCCGCTGTAAACAAACCGATGAAGTCCACGTTGCCGTTCGAAAGGACGGCACCGAAACTTCCGGCAAACTCCACATCCATGACGGCATTGCCGGAAATTCCCGGTGACGAACCGAGGTTGAAGAGCCGGTCGGCCCGATATTGCCCGTCCCGGGCAGCCACGAGCCTGTCCCTGTCATCTATCAACAGCAGGCCTTCAAAGGTCCCTATCCACAGCCGCCCGTACGGATCCCGGGCGATTCCATACATCCACGTGACCATATGTTCCCCGTCAGGCGCCATGATATCGAAATGCCGGACCTTGCCGGTCCTGTAATCTATCCTGTCCAGACCTCCGTCGGAAACGGCAAAAAGTCCGGAGCCGTCATCAAGCAGTCCGCGTATCTTGTTATGGGACAGCCGCATCCCTGGATATCCGCTATCAGATCTGTACCAACGGGAATCTGCACTGCCCTCAGGGCACCTTAAAAGCCCGTTCATGCCTCCAAGCCAGAGATTTCCGGAAGAATCCGACAGCATGGAACTTATGTTCATCCCTTCCCTGCCGCCGGTCACTGATGCAAGAGACCTGAAAAAGCCGTAACCCGGCATCTTCGGCATCGCCATACCGAAATCCGTGCAAATAAGGATATTGCCGTCTTTTCCCCGGGCTACCGACCATACTACGTTGTCAGGCAGGGAGTTGCCATTCTCCGCTTCGTGCCTGTACTGAACGGTGCCGGCCTCATCCTTTATGAACAGACCGTTGTCAGTACCTATCCACAGGTTTCCGTCGGTATTCCTGAAGAAATATTTCACCGGGATGTTTCCGAATGAAAACCCGGCTTTCCGGGTACGCCTGTCATAACGCACTATCCCCTGTTCCGTTCCAAGCCATAATACAGAGCTGTCGTCATCGTCGCCGAAAATGTCGAGAACGAGTTTCCTTTCAGTACCGAGGCTGTATTTTTCGGTTTTCCCGGAAATACTGTCGTAGAAATAAAAACAGTCATAGGCTCCGAAACATATTCCGCCGCCTGCCTTCCGTATGCAGGCAATATGGTCCTCGAGCACGAAGGCAGTGTCCGGCTTCATGTCCTGCGAGGCTCCGAGGTCCGACAGGCGGAACCGCAGCACTCCGCCCACTGTCCCCACATAAAGGGTGTCCGCATCGCGCAGCAAGGCCTTGATCTGCCTGTACCCGCATGCTGCTACGGTAGTGAAACTGTCCCTGGCGAAATCATACACGGACATCCCCGAATCCGTGCCTACGATCATTTTTCCGATGTCGGGACAATACAGTAGTGCACTGACATGACTGTTGCACAGGGAATAAGGGTCATCGGGGGAGTACTGGTAACGCAAGACATGGCAGCCGTCGTATCTGAGCAGTCCGGTCTGCGTCCCTATCCAGACATATCCGCTGCTGTCCTGCAATGCCGCATACGCAGGGTCATCGTATTCTTCCATGCCCTGCGGTCTGAAAAACCCGGAGGGGCGGGCAGCCGTTTCCGCAGCCGTACGTACTGAAAACACGGCTGCCGCCAGCAATATTACAAGGTATATACGGAACTTCATGGATTCAGAACTTTTTGTTAAGTTGAAGTGTAATAGTCAAGATTGTAAAATTCAACTTCTTCTTTTGATCCCCCTCAAAAACCCCTGTTCACGACTGTTTCCATTTTGGAAACTGTCATTCCTCTGTCAAGCTCTCCGCTCTCGAATATATTCTTCAAGTGCTTGCTAATGGCTGGCACACCCACATCAAACAAGGTTGCAATAACTTTCTGCGTTGCCCAAATAGTGCCATCTTTGTACACGACTTGTACACCGTCTTCTTTCCCATCAATAATGAAAGTCAAGAACTCCGCCGTGCTGTTCCGAATCTCAAGATTCTTATTCATAATACATTTGTTTCTTCGCAAATTCCTGTCAGGATAAATATAGTCATTTTTTCTTTTGTCCGATTCGGATTATATCTTGTCCGATTTGTGGTAACGGCGTTTTACTTTTCCGGATACATTTGCAGATGTGTCAATCCCGCATTGCCCGGAGGGCACCTTAGAAAACGATAACCGACGCAAATATTACAAACCACATAAAATTACCATCAATGAAAAGTCTAATCAGAATCTTTCTGATCGTTTGCTCTCTCGCGGCCTGGACGGCAGTTTCCGCGGCTCCGGCCATGCAAGACGGGAACACTGTTTCCGGCACGGTGACAGACGAATCGGGAGCACCCCTTGTCGGACTGACCGTAGTGGTTTCCGGCACGAACACAGGTGCGGTAACAGACCTTGACGGTCATTATTCCATAGAGGTACCGGACAACGCTGTCCTCGTCTTCTCATACCTCGGCTACATCACACAGGAAGCGCCGGTCAACGGGAGAAGCGTCATCGACATGCAGCTTTTCCCTGACACGGAACTCCTGGCGGATGCAGTGGTCATAGGATACGGAACCACCACCAAGCGAGACATGACAGGGTCGATTTCATCAGTAAAAAGCGAAGAATTCAACAATGGCCTGCTGGCCTCTCCGGAACAGCTCATAAACGGGAAAGTGGCCGGAGTGCAAATCATGTCGTCAAGCGGCTCTCCTACCGGAGGAAGCACTATCCGTATCCGTGGAGGAGCATCTCTCAACGCGTCCAACGATCCTTTGATTGTACTTG
>CALUQC010000028.1 GCA_944322805.1 uncultured Bacteroidales bacterium
GTGGACATTCGAAAGTGAGCAGGGGCGCCACAGCGACTGGGGTTTAAGATAATTGGATTTCGAAGAAATCCTTTAACGACAGTTCGACGAATTCCTTAGTCCTGAACAACATAAATTCGTCGAACTGACGTTAAATAGCGCCAACCTCAGGGGAAAGGCACCTCGGTCAGGCCTGCAGCAGGGATAACCTCAGGGGATGAAGGAGCCTGCCGGGAGACATACAGATGCGTGATCTGCGGCTCGGCAGGAATGATATGGAGGCGGGACCCGCGGCGCTCGGCGGTGCAGTTGTACGTCGCGACGCTGCCGTCTTCCCTGATAATCACGAAAGCATTGGCCAGCACGGCTTCAGCCATGAATTTGAATACCTCATGCACATCGTTGTCGCAGGTGTTGAAAGGCTGCCAGGAGGAAACCATAGGCAGATATTCTTCGCCGATGACGATATTGCGGCCGCCGTACATGTCAGGATGCGCATTTCCGAGACTTACTTCGTCGTAAGAAGCACCGGGAACAGGTCTGTCCATCTGCTTCGCTCTCACATACGGGTCGATGACGAATGCCCAGCGGAGCTCTCCTGACGTACCGTCTATCAACAGCGAGAAAGCTCCGGCGGCATCGAAGGTCTCCCGCAGCCACCTCTCGTCCCGGGTCAGAAGCCAGGCATAGTAAGCCGCATATGCCCGCCAGGCACTCCAGCCATGAGGCGAAGATATCATGTTCGGCATGGCGTTCACATCGTACTGGGCCTCCCAGAATCTGAGCGTTCCTCCTCTCCGGCGCGCATCCGGAATCCGCAGCTGGGTCAGACAGTCATGGCTTTTCAGAAGGAAAAGCATCTCTTCCGTGTATACAGTCCTGAGAGAATCCGCCTCCTGCACCGAAGCGATATTCCATTCGAATCCGTCCGCATCCTTTCCGGTAAACCTGTCGAGAAGCAGGGCCAGACAGCCCGCCTGGAGCGCCGAACAGGAAACCATCCCGTCCTCGAAAGTGATTTCGCCCTCAGTATGGAAATCGCCGTGAGCCTCCACCAACTGATCTATTGCCTTTTTCGCCGAAGCGAAATGCCTCCGGGCCGAATTTTTCCATTTCAGGATGTCCTCCGGACAATGCCCATGGCTTCCGACGGCTGTCGGGCAGTTCCCTGACCTTTCACCGGCTTCTGACAGAGCCTCCGCGTACGATTTTTCGGCCACAGCAAGCTCCAGAATGGATTTGGCAGGGTAAATCACCGATGTGTAGACTGTCCTGCCGTTCATATAGGCTCCGCTTTCCACTTGGGAAAATCCTGTCATCCAGTCCGCGAGACGAGCCGCCGTCTCCAAATCGGACACGTCTCCGTATGCCTCGAAACGGTCCGTAAACATACCGACTGTGGCCGCCGTGTTCTGAATCCGCCAGGCATAATACTTCGGCTCAGTCCTGTCCGGGCCGTAAAGAAGGTCCATCAGCCGGTCGAACCGGGAGTTTATGGCCGCATCCAAACTGTCTTCCGGAAAATAGCGTGCCGCAAGGAAGCCGGAATAGAAACCGTACCAGCTCTCCACGTGCGAAGTGGCTTTCTGAGGTGCCGCAAGGACATTTTCCCGAGCCTTGCGAAGGGTCCATTCCCAGGAAGGATGCACGGAGACCGCGGCAGTAGCTGTCCTGCCGCCCGATGTTACCGACAGAGGGTAAAGGCCCGGTCCGTCGAGCTGCGTTTCATGCACCTCCGGCTTCCCGTCGATGACAGATTCCCAGACGACAGTCTCGCCGGGAGCAAAGGAAGTACGCTGCATCCGTATCAGCGGAATGCCTGCTGTCCGGCTTAAAGACTCCTCGAAACCCCTGTAGTCCGGGATACCGTCATGATGTTCAATGTACTCTGCCTGCTGTTCCGGTCCGGCGCAGTCCTCGAAAGCGATGCCGTAAAGCCGCCAGTGCCGGGACTCCCCCGGAGCCAGCGACCACAAATCCTGCGGATGATGCCGAGGCAAGGGAAGGGCATTCAGCAGGTCTATGTTCACGGCCTCTATCCTGTGCCCCCAAAACCAGTATGGCTCCGGTTCGGGATAACCGAGATTGTAGTCCAAACTCCAGGACGCGACCGGGTCGGGAGAGGCTATGCCGAGCATTTTTCCCGAAGGAGACTGAAAATAACCGTAGAAATGGGTCTTTTCGCAGTAGAGCAACGTCGGGAAAAACTTGTCCAACCACTCCGGATAACTGTCCATATAGGTGTCAACACCGAGCTTTATACCTGCTTTTACCGGCTGGAACGACACTCCGGAAGTGTTCGTGAGCCGGATATCCATAATACGGCATCCGGCGGAGTCGCGCAGGGTCATCTCGCAGGCGACACCGTAGAGGGAGGCGGTGTATTTTTTCGGACCGTCCGTTTCGCACAGGCTGCCGGAAGCCGGGGCAGCAGCCCGCGATCCGCCGGTGGTCCCTGATGACAGTCTACCGTCAGGCGCCCGCCACACTGCCGCACTGTCCCTGTCCCCCATATTCACGTAGAAAACATCCGGCCTTCGTGAAGCCGAATCGAAAAGGCACTGTGCAGATGCCATAAAGGAAACGCACAGTGCCCATACTGAAACTGACCACCTGACCATCTTTATTCTGTCTGGTCGGAGAAAATGACTTTACGTATCTTTACGTCATCGATGCAGTAAGTCTTGTTCTGCATCGAAAGGTCATCCACCCCTATGTAAGGTGTAAAGATGAGCCTCAACACCTTGTCCCATCTGAAAGGATTCCCTTCCGAATCGAATGCATTGTCATCGATTTCTATTGTATATCGGGTATCTGTTTTCTGATCCCAGACATAGTCGGAAAGTATCATCTCATCGAGAGGAATCTGCACGATTTCCCACTCTCCGGTAGAATATTCCGAAATATCAGCCATCACTCTCATATTCTCAAATCCCGCGATGTGTTGCATGAGCCTTACATAAAACTTGCTTCCTTGTTCGGCTTTATATGCAAACTCAAGCGCAAAATGAGCATTCCGGTATGGAGTAAGATCCAATGCACCTCTTTCGTAATAATAATCTACTCCGTCATGCCAGGTCTGAAAATAAACTTCACCATATTTTACACCAAACAGCCACTTGATGCAACTTGTTCCGCTATATGGATTTTCAGTGCTGTTATTTACCGGAGCAGGATTGTCCCATCCTTCTATAGTCACTCTGACTCCATTGTCAAAATATTTTCCAGTCGCAGTTCCTGAGCCTGTTATTTTTTCTCCATCATCCCACACAACTTCGACTGTTTCATAATTCTCATAATCGTCATAGAACACTAATGTAGGATTTAAAGTCTCCGTCAGTTCGAACAGTTTCCCTCTTGACATGTTTATCGGACCCTCCGGAAATTCCATAGGGAACTCGCTTGCGCCGCGGGTATATTCCATCTTCACTCCGGCATCCTTTGTCATTCCGGCCTCCCAGGTGTCGAAATAGCCTTCGTATGTCGATTCGTCGTATTTGTAGGTCAAAGTAACGGTATAGCCCACTGCCTTGATCGGAGCTACATTTACATAATAGTCGCCCTTTTCGAGCACGGTCTGCCCGTCACCCACGGAAACGGTTGTCGAGCCGCCGTCCGCAGCAGATATTTTAGGGTCTCCGCCGTTCCAGGACACGCTTACCGAGCCGGCCAGTATTTCACCGTTGTTTCCCGAAACCGTCACCTTGGTGACATTGTCCTCGTCGAGGGTGAATTTCAGGACGCCGGTAGCGTTCTTCATGGAGATGGTCTTCGAAGCGGAATAACCTATGGCCAGAAGTTTCAGATCCGCCTGCTTACCCGTCTGCTCCACAGGGATTTCCGTCTTCACTGCACCGTTTTCGAGGGCAGCGTCCTCATCGTAAGGATAAAGGGCATAATAGTTCCCGGACGCGACGGCAGAGCCGTCAAAGGCATTTTCGGAAGTAAATTCGAATTTATTGCTTGAAGCACCTTCAAGCACGGAGATACAGTCACCGGACTTCCAGGCATTGTCATAGAATGAAAGGTCGTCGTCGGATACAGTTTCCGGAGTGACGGTAAATGTCATTTCTTCAGGCGTTCCCGTAACGGGGGTACCAGGAGTTTCGGTCTGGTCGGTTTCGCCCTCGGGCTCGTTTTTCGAGCAGGACAGGACTAATGCGGAGCAGGCTGCAATAGCCAGCAGATAACGATAAATTTTCATGACAATAATGTTTTAAAGTTATTATATATGTGTGTTTCAATAGTCTGGATTCTGCGCCACGACACCTTTGCCTTCGTTGATGACGCTCTGCGGGATAGGGAAAAGTTCCATATGCTCGTCGACGGTTGTGGAGCCCTTGCGATCCCTGCAGTATTCCACGAACTTCCCGTGACGGATGAGATCGGTCCTGCGGCAGCCTTCGAACCACAGCTCCCGTCCGCGCTCGTCCAAAAGTTCATCCAAGAAATCCTGCAGCCCGGAAAAATCAGAAAGTTCGTATGCCGCCAACCCGGCTCTGGTGTGAACATCGTTGAGATAGCCCAATGCCTCGTCAGTCACGGCGTTCGCATTTCTCGCTATGGCTTCGGCCAGGAGAGTCAGGACATCCGCATAGCGGAACACTATCCAGTCGATGCCGCTGCCCTCGCCTATCTGCTTGGGATCTTCGCCATATTTCATCGGCACGGCACCCAACTGAAGATTTTCCAGCGCTCCGGGATTTTCCTGGTTGTAGGTGGTTCCGGACGAAGTCGTGTATTCCGTCAGGAGTACCTCGAGCCTCTCGTCACCAGGATAAATGAAAGCGGCGTCCATAAAGCTCCACGTAACACGGTAGCCGTTATATCTTTCGATTTTCGAGTTCTTCAACCCGGCATAGTCTTTAGGAATGGTATGTGTCAGCCACATCTGCATGTTTTCTCCGTGGGAGCAGTTGCAGGCCCAGATGGTCTCTTTGTTGCCTTCGTTTTCCAAGGTAAAAATGTCCTTGTAGTGATCCATAAGGCCGAAACCGTATTCCGGCTTTACAAGTTCACGACCACATTTCTCCGCATCCTCCCACCTGCCTTCGTGCATGTAGAACTTCATCAGTACGGTATATGCCAAGGCCTGGGTGAAACGCCCGTAATTCGCAGTTCCGTATTCATATCTCGGGTCAAGGTCCGGGATGGCTGCCAACAGGTCGTCCTCTATGAATTTTGCCGTCTGTTCCTGAGTGGCGCGCGGGATAGGGGTCGTACTGGCGGGATTGTCCAAAAGTTCTTCGGTCGGCAGCTGTATCGGCCCGAACATGTCGTAAAGGATGTAGGCCAACCAGCCTCTCCCGCAGCGTGTCTGGGCTATGTACCAGTCCTTGCGTTCCTGCTCGATGTCCATGCCCTCCAATGTTCTCAGAACGCTGGACATACGGGTGATGTCGCGGATATAGTTGTTGTAGATGATGACCGGGCCCTGCTGCTCTTCCGCATTGAAATTTATGTTTATGATGCTGGGCCAGTACGAATCCGTAAACCGGCATGTCCCGATGTCGGAAGCCATATCGCTGAATACGTGTATTCCGTCATGGGCGGAGGTGAAAAGTCCCACATAATTCTTCGACCTGAAAGGAGAATAGGCTGCTCCTACCACTATGGCATCGGCATCATCGTCCGTCTGAGGAAAAATGGAGTCATTGATGGCGGAATAGTCCACGGAATCCAGCCCGACGCACGAAGCGAGGGATGACAGGACCATAACCGCCGAAATTATCGGTATTATTCTTTTCATTTGTGATATCCGGATTAGAATGTTATAGAAAGTCCTACGCTGAAAGTCCTGATGTTCGGATATGAATATCCGTCATCCAAAGAGTCGGTCTCGAGGTCGATTCCTTCATAAGGTGTGATGACGAAAGGATTGTTCACATCCACGTACACCCGTAGGTTTGACAGCCGTTTCTGCTTCGGAATGGTATAGCCGAGAGTAATGTTCCGGCAGCGGATGAACCAGGTCTTCATGGTGAAATAGTCTCCTATACCCCAGGAAGACTCGTTCTGGAAATACCCCGGATAGGCACCATCCAAGTTGTCGTGGCTGAACTTGTTCTTTATGGACACGGGATAGTTCCTGTCGTTAGGCAGTCCGGACACGTCCACTGTCCATATCTGCTGATACGAGCCGTAGTTCAACAGGCCAAACTGGCCGTAGAAATAGATATTAAGATCGAAATTCCTGTACCTGAAAGTATTGTTGAAACCCGCCAGGTAGCCCGGATCGTTGTTTCCGATGATGACTTTGTCGGCATCGTTGAGGATTCCGTCAGGCTCTCCCGAAAGTACGGGAATGCCGTGTTCATCCACGACGTATGTGCCGTCCGGATTCCTGACATATCCGTTTATGTCTTTCAGTTTCACCTGCCCCGGCAATGCTCCCGGCATCCAAGGGACTTCTTCTCCGGGTTGGATAAGACCGTCCGACAGATAGGTCGACCACGGGCGGAGCCAGCCGTCATACGTATCGTAGGCATGAGGCGCCCAGCTGTCGGCGCGCTCCAACCATCTGTCCCTGTAGAATGAGAAAGTGAGGTCGGAAGTCCATGAGAAATCCCTGGTGGATATATTCACCGTGTTGATGGTGAGTTCGAAACCGCGGCTCTGCGTCTTGCCGATATTGTCCGCCACGCTGCGGACCTCCGAAGTCCTCGGCAAGTCTCTCCACTGCAGCAGATCCGATATGACCTTGTCGAAGTATTCTGCCGAAACATTCAGCCTGTTGTCGAAAAAGCCGAGGTCGAGTCCGACATTCCATTCCGTGGTGGTCTCCCATTTCAGGTTAGGGTTTGCAATCTCGTAAAGAACGAAGCCCTGGTAGTTGGTGCCGCCGAACTGGGAGTTGTATTCCACTCCGTCATCGCCGTTGACATTTCTGTAGACATTTATTTGCTGGGCGTTGATAGCGGCATTTCCGGTCTGGCCGAAACTCAGCCTGAGCTTTCCGTTCGACCACCAGCTTTTAAGCGGGGCAAAGAACGGCTCTTCGGAAAACCTCCAGCCTGCCGCTACGGACGGGAAGTAGCCCCATTTGTTGTTCTTGGCGAATCGTCCCGAGCCGTCTGCACGGAAAGTGGCTGTCACAAGATAACGGTCATCGTACGTCCAGTTCACCCTTCCGAAGAATGATGCCATCTCGTACATGTTGGCCCAGGAGGAGACTTCCGGCCTGACGGCATTTCCTGCTCCGAGGTTGTTGAAAAGGAAACCGTCTATGGGAAATTCCTCATTCGATGCGGAAAAGGATTCTGCATTGAACTGCTGCCAGGAATATCCGACCATGGCCGTAAAGCCGTGCTTCCCCCAGTCTTTGGAATATGTGGCGGTGACGTCTATCAGATAGTCGTTTTTCTCATACGACCTCTGGTCGGCATGACCGTCCACTAAGGAGCCTTCGAGAGTAGAGGTCGGGACATATACCTGATGTTTCTGAAAATTTGCATCCAATCCGATACTGCCTCTGAGAGTCAGACCAGCGACAGGACGGATTTCGAGAAATGCAGAACCGAGCGCCCTGTTTTTCTTGGTAATATTCGTAATCTCGAGAAGGGATACAGGATTCGGCACCTGGCTGTTCTTCGAATTTATGGAATAGTCTCCATTCTCGTCTTTCACGGGCAGGAGCGGGGTGTAGGATGTCGAATTGCCGATGATACCGTCCATTCCGCCGAGAGGAATGGCATTCAGGGTGTTGCGGGACAGACTCATGTTCACCCCTATGTTCATCCATGAGGTAATCTTCTGGTCAAGGTTGATACGCAGTGTGGCCCTGGTCACGTCGTTGTTCCTGATGATACCGTTCTGCCGGAACCAGCTGCCGGACACAAGGTATTTGGTGTATTCGCTTCCGCCCGTAATGGAAAGGTTGTGCTGCGTCTGATAGCCTATGCGGGAGATTTCGTCGAACCAGTCGGTATCGTACTTGTTGTCCCTGATCTGCTCTTCGGTATAGTATGGAATGAACGGCATTATGACGTCGTCCGGCGATGCCCCGCCATAGATTCCGACACCGTTGTCCCGCATCCAGCGTTCGTATGCATAGTCGTTGGCCGTGTTCATCAGTTCGGTCGCAGACATTATCTCATAGCGTTTGGCCATTACCGAGATGCCTCCGGAACCGGAATAGGTCACCTTTGGTGCTCCCGACGAGCCTCTTTTCGTGGTCACGATGATGACTCCGTTCGCTGCCCTGGCTCCGTAAATGGCTGTGGACGATGCGTCTTTCAGGACTTCGATGGATGCGATGTCGTTCGGGTTTATGGAGCCGAAAACGTTGTCGGAGCTTCCCGTGTCATAGTCGCCTACGGCAATATCGCTGTCTGCAGAAGGACTGACCGGGAAACCGTCGATGATGATAAGAGGGTCGTTGCTGGAGTTCACGGAAGCTGCACCCCTGATTCTGAAAGTGGCTCCGGCGCCAGGATTGGCGCTGCCCATGCTGACTTCCAATCCGGCGGCCTTTCCGGCCAAGATGTTGGTGACAGATGTGACTGAAGACACATTCCCGTCATCCACCTTTATGGATGAGACCGCTCCTGTCAGATCCGATTTCTTCATGGTACCGTACCCGATGGCTACAGCTTCTTCCAATACTTCCATGTCTGCTTCCATCACGATTCTGACATTGTCGGAATTCCATATCCTGACGGACTGGTCCTTGTAGCCGAGGCAGGAGGCAAAGAGAACTATGTTCCCGGCCGGACAGACGAGAGTGAATTTTCCGTCTATGTCGGTGGTAGTGGCCGTATTGGTGCCCTGTATCATCACTACCGCTCCGATTACAGGCACGGAAGCATCGTCAATCACCGTTCCCGAGACCTCTCTCACATCTACCCCCCTTTCAGCCGGCTTTTCTTCGGCTTTCGAGAAAACCACGGTCTTGTTTACAATCCTGTAAGTCGCTTCCCATTCCGAGCAGATGTACTGCAGAACGGTTTCGAGAGGTGTGTCGGTAAATGAAACCGTCATTTTCCGGGAAGGGTCTAAAAAAGAGTCGCTGTAGACTGCCTCATAGCCTGTCTGCTCCGAAATCCGGGACAGAATCCAGCTTACGGGCCTGTCTTCCGCTTCGACGGTGACATTCTCCGACTGGGCATACGCGCCGATGGAGAACATTGCCGTCAGGATGACGGCAACGGCGTACCGCGGACGGACGACTGCCGCCGCCAAGTTTCTTAATTTCAAAAAATACATAAAAACAGGGTTATTAATGTTGTGTTATCAATAAATTATGATGACCGGGACACTGTCCCGGGATGCGGTATCGTCGTACTTCCACTCAAAAGAAGAGGAATACTGCAGAGTCTCGAGGACTTTTTCCAGTGAGAACATAGTGAACGTACCTCCGGAGTATTTATACGAGAAGCAATCGGGATTCCTGACATCGAATCTTACAGAGTACCTTTTCGAAAGGATATCTAAAATTTCCGAAAGCGGGGTGGAATCGAGAATCATCCTGCCGTCCTTCCATACGATGTCGGCTTTCACGGAGACGTCCGTCACATAGACGTCATCGCCCGCTTTTTCGTAAACCAACCGCTGGCCCGGCTCCATCATCACTTCGTTGTTCTGCCCGTATTTCCCTTTATAGCGGAACCCCACGCTTCCGTTTATAAGTGTTACCCGGCAGTCTTCTTCACTGTAAGCATCCACATTGAACTGCGTCCCGTACACTGTCACGTAGGAATCGGACGGAGTGCGGACGATAAAGGGCGAATCCGCATCTTTCGCGACATCGAAATAGGCTTCTCCTGAGAGGGAGACCTCCCTGTTTTCCCTGCCGTACGAACTGCCGTACGAAAGCGTGGAACCTCCGTTCAATACCACCACCGTGCTGTCAGGCATCACGAAAGAGCCTGTCATTCCGGAATTCACTTTCAGTTCGGTATATAAAGGCTCGTTTCCGGACGGGGAAAAGAGGCCCGGGACAAGGAATATGGCAGCACAGGCAGCAGCGGACACGGCAGCTCCAGCTATCCCGGCAAGGAACACCCTGCCTGTTTTCTGTCTTCTTATCTTCTTCCGGGTCTTGGACAGGGCCGCATCCACATCCACCGCACCAAGAACGTCCAAGGCATCGATATCGTCTACGATACTTCTGATTTTCTCCTTGGTCAGGCTGTCGGCGCCTGACCGGTCTGCCCATTCGAGGACGGACTGTCTGTCTTCTTTTTTCATAACCGTTATTGTTTGTATGCACAGCGGAAAAGAACAGGATAATGGTCGGAAATATACTGGCCCGGGGCACCGTACGGATTGGTGATGACATCGTACTGTTCCGGTTCGAGATTTCCGCCGAAAAAGATATGGTCTATGACGGACTGACCCCCTGAGACGCCGAAATTGTTGAATGTATCCGACGCACTTGTCTTCGGCGATTCCTTCCTGGCGTCGTACATGGCATTTCTCAGCGCCGCAAGTTCCGTGGCTCCGGATTCGGTGTTCAGGTCTCCTGCCGCAAAGACAGCCGTTCCGGCATTTTTCAGGTCGTTCTCCCCTGTCATTTCCCTGAGTTTGCGTACGACAAGATTGCTGGAGCCTGTCTTGGCCTGAGTACTGATGTGGTCATAATGTGTCCCTATAAAGCATATTTTCTGCCCGGGACTTTCATTATCCTCCGCTTTTATCCAAAGGGCAAGCCGCGGCAGGGCGCTGTGCCAGGAAGAATAAGTATTGTCGTCCTTGTTGTATTCCGGGAAACGGTCGGACGGATCTGCCAACCAGAAATATCCTTTATCTTCTACGGACAGCCGGTCTTTGTCCCAAAGGAGGAAAACGCCTTCGGAATCCTCATCATCGAGAATGGAGTTTCCCGTATTTCTGTCGTACTCGATATAACCGTACCTGTCGTCGAGATTCTCCGTGATATACTTGGCCTGAACCTGACAGACTTCCTGCAGGACCAGTATGTCCGCTGCGGACGAGTTTATGAATTTCATGACGGCATCCCGTCTGCTTTCCCAGGCATTAACCCCGTCCGAGGTGTTGTAGTACCTGATATTGAAGGTCCCTACAAGCAGGGTCCCCTGTTCCGGTTCAGGAGTCGTACCCGGGTCATCCGTTCCGCTTTGTTCCGTTCCGTCATGTCCGGAATCCGGATCCGTCACCGGCTCCTGTTCGCAGGCAAGCATGGTCATCGCCGCTGCCATTGCCATAAAAGTGAACAATATATTCTTTTTCATCATCGTTTGTTTTGTCGGCTATAAATATGGCACTTCATCGGGACGTATTCCTAAAAAATTTTTTACTGTCCCGCAGATGTATTTAGGATACGGGCTGTTTCGAGTGCCTTTTCAATATGAAAAGCATGAGAATACAGGCCGTCTGCGCGATGGCCGCATGTCTACTCACCGCAGTACAGGTATCCGGAAAGGTACGTCTTCCTTCCATTATCGGAAACGGGATGGTACTCCAGCAAAACTCGGAAGTGACCCTTTGGGGATGGAGCAAGCCCGGCAGGAAAATATCGGTCAGGCCCTCCTGGGGAAAAGAAAAATACAGTACCACAACCGCTGCCGACAGCACCTGGGAAATAAAAATCAGGACAATCGGAGCCGGAGGACCGTACCGGATAGCCATTTCTGACGGCGAGCCTCTCGTTATGGAAGACATCCTGTTGGGAGAAGTATGGCTGTGCGGCGGTCAGTCGAACATGGAGATGCCGCTTTGCGGATTTATAAACCAGCCCGTGGACGGGAGTGCAGAAACCATCACGACAGCATCACAATACCCTCAGATACGGCTTTTCACGGTGGGCAAGGCCTCAAGCCCGACTCTCATGCCGGACTGCGAAGGCAAATGGATGCATTCGGAGCCCGAAACGGCGGCAAGATTCAGCGCTGTCGGGTATTTTTTCGGGAAAATATTGACAGAAACACTCGGCGGAGTACCCGTCGGCCTGATATCTTCGAACTGGGGAGGCAGCAGAATAGAGACATGGATGACCGAAGAGAAAATCCTGCAAACCACGGGTATACACACGGACATCGCTCTCGGAGGGAAGGATGAAAACCAAAGGCCGCAGGCTCTCTTCAACGGGATGATTTGGCCCGTACACCGCTTCGCCGTCAAAGGATTCATCTGGTACCAGGGCTGCTCCAACACCCACAACTGGTTCGACTATGACCGCCTGATGGTTTCGCTCACCGGGCTGTGGCGGGAAATATGGGGGAATCTCGACCTGCCTTTCTATTACGTCCAGATAGCCCCGTACAACGAAACAGGAGCAGACAACACCGATTTTCCCATGGTAGTGGAAGCACAGGTAAAGGCATTGCAGGATATCCCCCACAGCGGGATAGCCGGCACGACGGACTTAGGAGAAAGAGACTGCGTGCACATCAGCGCCAAACGGGAAGTAGCCATGAGATTAGCCTGGATGGCTCTCGCCAATGACTACGGCATCCGCGGACTCCCCCGTCGGGCTCCGACGTTCAGCCATTTCCTGCGTGACAAATCCGACGCCGGACAGCTTGTGCTTCACTTCCACAACCTGTGCGCAGAAAACACCTGGTTCGAGCCCGACAGTTTCGACATTTTCGAAGACGGGAAAATCGGTGTGCCGGGAGGTTTCGAAGTGGCGGGAGAAGACAGGGTATGGCACAAAGCCGAAGCTGCATTCGGGAAATACGGCAATACCATTTCGGTACGGAGCGACGAAGTGGACTATCCCGTAGCCGTGAGATACGCTTTCCGGAATTTTTCTCCGGAAGCAAATGTCGTGACCACATACGGACAGCCCCTGATCCCGTTCAGGACCGACGACTGGCCGGTGACAAATCTCCGCTGTCCGGCTCCCGAAACCGGGAATGACAATCCGTAAACTGAAACCGGAAAATCAAAAAACTGAAAACCAACAACCGACAATATGAAACATTTTTTAACTCTTGTCCTGTGCCTTGCAACGGCATTATTATCCGCCGCCGGTGGAAAAACCTTTTCGACAGCATCCCCCGACACAAGAAACAAAGTGACCGTCACGCAAACAGATAAAGGCCTCTGCCTTCAGGTAAGCCGCGACGGCAGCCCTGTATGCAGAATCGAAAACATATCCATGACCGTGGACGGAAAGTGCTGGAACGGCGCATCTTCTTTCCGTAAAACGGCCGTCACCTCCGTGGACAGGCTGCTGCACCCGGCAGTTCCACGGAAATTCTCGGTACTCGAGGACCGGTACCGTCTGCTGTCTGTCGACTTCCGGGACTATTCTTTTCAAGTGAGAGTCTACGATGAAGGCGTCGCATACCGCTTCTGCGGCAAGCCGGACCGGACAGGAACGATAGAAAGCGAATCCGCAAAATTCGTATTCGACCCGGGATGCCTCTCGTACACCCAGCTCACGGACAAGCTGCAGAACTGGTTCGAATTTCTCTATACAGCGGAAAATCTCGAAGACCTGCCCCGTGACAAATTTTCCCTGATGCCGGTTTTGGTAAAAAGCGGCGGAACAAATGTCCTTATCACCGAAACAGACCTCTACGGCTATGCCGGCTCGTACCTGAAACCGGACGGACAAGGATTCAGCCTGATGAGCGTGAATTATCCTGCCGTCGAGGACATGTACGAAGGCACAAACAAAAGATATGTTACCGAAAGGGAAAACTACATCGTCCGCACATCTCTGAAACGGAATTTCCCCTGGAGAGTCGTGGGCATCTATGATTCCGAAGCGGATATACTGGCCGGCACTCTGCCGGATATGGCATGCGAACAGGCCTGGGGCGACTGGTCCTGGGTGAAGCCCGGCAAGGCGCTGTGGGACTGGTGGAACCACAACAACATCTACGGAGTGGATTTCGCTGCCGGCATCAATACCGAGACCTATCTGTACATGGCGGACTACGCGGCGGAACACGGGATAGAATACATACTCATCGATGAAGGCTGGTCCGCAAAGGAATGCCTGCTCGAAACGGCCCCGGGAGTAGATATACCGGCAATATGCTCGCATGCGGCCGGGAAAGGCGTAGGTGTCCTGCTCTGGGCCAAATGGCTGAATGTGGAAAAGGATATGGATGCAGCCTTCGCCCGGCTGAAATCATGGGGTGCGGCAGGACTTAAAATAGACTGGATGGACAGAAACGACGCCAAAATGGTGGATTTTTATGAATCCGTCTTGAAAAAAGCCGAAGAATACCGCCTTCTGATAGATTTTCACGGGTCATATCCGCCCGACGGGATGGAAACAAGATATCCGGCCCTGCTGACACGCGAAGGCGTCTACGGATTGGAAAACAGCAGATGGAGAACGGACTGCACGCCGCAGCACCAGACAAGCATCCCGTTTATCCGCCAGTGGGCCGGCCCTATGGATTTCACGCCTGGCTCCATGCTCAATGCCCAGCCGGAATCGTTCCGCCCTGTGGCCGACGAGCCTATGAGCCTCGGCACGCGCTGCCATCAGATGGCCATGTACGTAGTCTACGAAAGTCCGCTCCAGATGCTCTCCGACAGTCCGTCGAAATATGACGAAAATCCGGAATGCCGCGACTTTATCTGCGATATTCCCGTCGTATGGGATGAAACGGTGCCTCTTGCAGGAAAAATCGGGGAAACGGTCGGAGTGGCACGCCGCAGCGGCGACACATGGTACATCGGAGTGATGAACGGACGCGATGCTCCTGCAGAAATCATGATTCCTTTGGACTTCCTGAACAGCGGGGCCTGCAGGATGACCCTGTTTTCTGACGGAGTCAATGCCGGATTGAACGCCAAAGACCATCGGATCACGGTCTCCGAAGTATCGTCATCCGACACCTTGACCCTGAGACTTGCCCGGAACGGAGGTGCCGCCGCCCGTATGGAAAAGAATTTTTGAAAAATTTCAAAACAGTTTCATAAGAGTTTCCAAGAAAAAACAGTAAATTTGCACCCTATTTTGTGCCGGCAGCCGTAAAAACGGCGCAAAAACCGGAAAAACACGGGATTATTAATTCAAAACAACGATAAATTATGCAAAGTAAAGGTGCTATCAGATTCGTGGCAATACTTCTTGCTCTTGCCTGCATTTGGCAGCTGATGTTTACCGTAGTGACGAAAGTCTGCGAAAACAAGGCCGTAAAATATGCCGACAATG
>CALUQC010000029.1 GCA_944322805.1 uncultured Bacteroidales bacterium
AGGGGGAGGGGACTATATTTGCGATGTGTGCAATCGGCAGGCATTGACATCATTTATTTTTAAGCGATATGAAGGTTACGGTTTTATCGGGAATAGCCGTGTTGTTCTTCTGTATATCCGGCCTAACGGGCTGTGATGGCAATAATGAGGACGGCCGCACGGTGACAGACTATAAGGAGTATGTGCTGACTGTGGCATCGGAGAAAGTCCCGGGTGTCCTTTGGGCTGAAGGGTCTGACTTCCTTTCGGAAGTCTATGCTGTCAAGAAAGAGCAGTCCGATGAATGGAGCGCCTTTGGTATCATCGACGGGTTCGAGTTTGAAAAGGGGTATGAATGCAGGATAAGAATAGCTGAGACCAGCTATTTGGATTACAGCATGGGACAGCCGGCATGGGATGAGCGGGAGTTGCTGGAGGTGATATCCAAGGATAAAAAGGATTCGGAAAATTTGCCCGTACATTTCATTCCGGCGGCGTATTACGGCAATGTGCCGCTTCTTCAATACAGATATGCTGTGGATGCGGATGACAAGGAGCTGATTGAAAATGATCTGGAAGCAAACTCCCTTTTCCCGTCGGATTATCACTACCTGTTTTACCGGGACGGGGAGAATTCTCTCATGTCGATAGCCATGCATGATGACGGCAATGTGTGGGGCCCTTATGTTGTAAAGACCGGCGGCAAGGACCCGGCAGAAATGCCGGATTCATATAAATTGCTCCCTCCTGATGCGCGGGTCGTCGGTTGTGGTGAATGGACTTTTTCAGATGAGGCGGGAAATGCTGTCGGCAACCTTTCTTTCGATGTCTTTACGGGCTATGCGACAAAGACCAAAAGTGTCGGTCTGTCACCGGATATAGTCTTTCTTTACAAGGATTTGACCGGGCATTACCGGACAGAATATCCGGAAGCCGGAGTGAAAACGGTCGTGGTTTCCTACGGGTTCCGGCTTTCCTTGTGAGTTTGTTTCCATGGCGGACAGTATCGCCGGCTTCATTGTCGGTGTAGTCGAATGACCCGAAATTTTCAAGGGAACAACGGACGGCTTCGGTAGCGCAGCATTTCAAGTCCTGCTATCTGTTCGGCCACGGGACCTTTGTTGACCAGGTCGGCGGCATTGGAAGTCAGAATCCGAGTTGTGATTTCCGTGGCGTTGCCCATTGCCTAAACGAAACGGTGAACGAAACGGAAAAATATATTTGGATTTGTTGGGGGTAATTGTATATTTGCTTAAATTATTGACAACTAATTCTAACTTTAATCATTATGAGAATCTTTTTGAATGTATGGTGGCACCTGACGTTAGGTTTTGTGCTGGCGTTGGCGTATGCCGTTATGGGACTGTTCTACTGCTGTACCGTAATCTTGTTACCTGTGGGCTTAGGATGGCTGCAGTTCGCGAAATTCCTGCTTGCCCCGCACACTTCGGCGATGGTTTCGAAGTCTGATCTCGCATTGGTAACTGGCAAGAGCCAGGGAACGGCGATGAAGACCTATTCGCTGATAATCAGGATTCTGTATTTCCCGTTCGGACTTGTAGCATCGTTGAGTGCCATAGGTATGACGGTAGGGTATTGCATCACGATAATCGGAATCCCGTCGGGGCTGGTCTGGGCACGTTCTCTGTCGACGATTTTCAATCCGGTGAATAAGGTCTGCGTGCCGAGGTCTGTGGCTGAGGAAATAGAAAGGATAAAGGCCGGCAATACTGTCAGCAGGTATTCCGGGCAGCAGCAGCCGTCCGGGCAGACAGATGCCGGGAGGAAAGACGGTACTTCATCAGCCGCGCCTTCTTCTGTATCTCCGGAAGTTCCGATGTCTCCGGTCAGAGGATATACAATTAAAAAATTAGAGGAAATAATTGCCTCTCCGGAAATGTACAAGCCTGACCTTGTGGAGGAAGCCAGGCATGAGATAGAGGTTAGAAGCAAGGCTGAAAGTCTGAAAGAGAAGGTCGCAGAGTTCGATGATGCAAAACTTCAGGAAATACTTGCGAATACCGAAACATATTCAGACGAATTGGTCTATGCTGCCAGCATGGAGAAATCGAGACGGGTCACGGAGCGCGAAATCCGGATGAAAGAAGAACAGGAAGCGGCCAGGATCAGGGCGGAACAGGAGGAAGAAGCCAAAAGGCTGCGCAGGTTAGAAGTCTGGAAGCGTGTCAGACCGTACGTTTTTGTTTTCGCTGCTGCGGCTGTAGTTGCAGGGCTTGTCTTATATTTTACATCTGATCAGTATCAGTATGCAAGAGGGTCCCGACTTTGGGAAAAGAGCAAGTTGGATAAGGCGGCTGTCGTCCTGGCAAAGGTGAAGAATGCAAATTACAGAAACTATCCGTTTGCAAAATACAAACTGTATATATACAACTTACACTACCAGGCAGATACGGCTTCTGCTGCCGCTGCGCTTAAGGCAGGCGTAGAGGACAATACCGGCAAGGCCTGGGCGTATTGCCAGGATGTCGTCAGGGAATATGCCGATCATCTTGAGAACGGCGATTTACAGCCGTATATTCCGAAAAATTTCGCCAAGGCAGCAGCCTTATACGAAAAATCGTGGAAGACGGACAACAAGCTCAAGGCCGGGGCTTTGTATTATGAGGCACACCTGTACAATGAGGCAAGAGGAATCTTCGAGGAATATTCAAATTACTCTGTTGCCAATGGGTATCTCGGAATGATGTATCTTTACGGTCAGGCCGGTCTGGAACAGGACTTCGACACTGCTTACGATTATCTTATGTCTGCACCGGATGATCTGCCTTTCGTAGTACATAAAGGGGATCTGACGCTATATCTGAGAAAACTGAAATATTCGTCATCCAGATTCGTCGGTATGGATATAGTGAAAAAAGCCAATGAATATTATGGAATAGCCGCAGGTCTCGATCCTGAGAGCGAAGAATACAGAATCCGCAAGGAAGTGACTGACGCTCTTATAGCAGCCTATAAAAAGGGTCCCTATGATGCCACGTCCTATGTGAATTTCAGAACGATACATAACAGCAGATACTGGGATTCGTATTCTTTCAAGTCTGGTGACGTTTCCGGATTTTACTGCGGGATGGTATCCAAGACCCGCAATGGATCAATAGAACCGAACGGATGGGGCGTATTTTCTTGGGATAACAGGCAGGTGGAAATGACTAAGTATTCTTATCTAAAAGAAACAGATTCATACGGCATATTTATCTTTGAGGGCTATACTATTCAGGTGGGTAAACTGAAATCCCTGGGCCAACTGTCCTCCGGTGTGGAAACAAGCCCTGACGGCGTCAGAACTGAAGTGAATGGCAGGTAAATTTCCAAAAAAAAACGCCATCCGGGACTCCTTTTTCGGAGAACGGATGGCGTTTCGGTTGCGACAGGGAGGGAAGCCTGATGCCCGGCGTCCGTACAGTCACGCAGGCTGTTCTTCTTCCGCAGGCTATTCTTCC
>CALUQC010000030.1 GCA_944322805.1 uncultured Bacteroidales bacterium
TCCATCCCGAACAGCCATTTGGCTTCTATCACTTCCAGCCCCTTGTTCATCATGGTGGCGGAGTCGATGGTTACCTTGTGCCCCATGTTCCAGCGCGGATGTTTCAGCGCCGCTTCCTTGGTGACTCCGGCTATTTCCTCACGGTCCATATTCCTGAAAGGGCCGCCGGACGCGGTAAGATGGATTTTCGACGGCCTTGCTCCGTGCGAGCCCTGCAGGCACTGGAATATGGCCGAATGCTCCGAATCGACAGGCAGTATCGGGGCATTGTATTTCCGGGCCGAGGACATCACTATGGCACCGGCTGCCACAAGTGTTTCCTTGTTCGCCAGTGCTATCGCCTTTCCTGCACGTATGGCCGCTATGGTGGGCTCGAGACCGCTGAAACCTACCATTGCGGTCAGCACTATGTCTATGTTTTCTCCCGCCACGAGGTCGCAGACGGATTTCATGCCGGCAAACACCTTCACGTAATGAGGCTGCAGGGCTTCCGCCACTTCGTCATACAGTTTTTCATTGCAGATGACCACGCTGTTGGCTTCGAATTCGACGGCCTGGGATATGAGAAGTTCGCTGCTGTTGTTTGCCGTAAGGAGTTCCACTTCGAAAAGGTCTCTGTGCCGGCGGATTACGTCAAGTGCCTGTCGTCCTATCGAGCCGGTGGAGCCGAGTATCGCGATACGTCTCTTTTCTGTCTGCATGGAGTTTGGCATCTCTGGAAACTGTTTCTTAGAAATTGATGTATTTGGTAGGATCCACGGCTTCTCCCTTGTACCACAGTTCGAAGTGCAGGTGATCCCCTGTCGTCAGTGCGCCCGTATTTCCCACTACGGCTATCGGCTCGCCGGCCGTTACCTTGTCCCTCACTTGCCTGAGCAGTTTCTGGTTGTGCTTGTAAATCGATATGATGTCGTTTGCATGCTGTATCTGGATGGTGTACCCCGACTCGTCATTCCATCCGGAAGAAATGACAGTCCCGTTAAGCACCGCATATACCATGGAGTTGGCCGGTGCGGTGATGTCGATGAACGGGTGGATAAGCGGATCGTAGCCCTGTGAGATGACTCCTTTCAGCGGAGTGAAGAAATGCATCCCCTCGATATGCAGGTTGCGGCTTTCGGCCGAGGACAGGCTGAACTGCTCCTCTTTCCTGACGTTGGATCTGAGCACGGAGTCCCTTTTCTTCAGCTCTTCTTCCGAAAACTCGGATTTGCTGTCCTTGGCGTATTGCAGCACGAGGCTGTCTATCCTGACAGGCTCCTCGCCGTCCAGAATCCGTTTGAGGTTTTCCGAGTAAAGTTCCCACCTCGAGACTATCATTTCCAGGGAATCTATTTTTATGGCGTTGCTTATGGCTGCACGCTTGGACGTGGAGTCGGGATAGCCCGGAATGAAGGTGCGGATCGGGGTGAAGGCTATCAGCGAGTACAGGACAAGGCATACAATGACCGCCGACATGACTGCGCCGATGATGAATTTCGTTTTGGTAAAACGCGCCACAATGACCGGCCTGTGCGTCTCGTCGTCCATGAGGCTCAATCGGAAATTCCTGACTTTCCTGGTTTTGTTCTGCATATAAAATTTTTGTTACCTTTGTACCTTGTATGGACAGAATCATAGGTATAGATTACGGCAGAAAACGCGTCGGAGTTGCGGTCAGCGACCCGCTCGGCATTTTCGCGTCCGCCTTGGATACGGTACATTCTGCAAAGATAATAGATTATCTTAAAAAATACGCCGAAAAGGAAAATGTAAGAATGTTTGTAGTCGGGTATCCGTGGAACACGGACAATACGCCCGCGGAGGCTGCCAAAGACGTGGAGGCCTTTATCCGGCAGCTGAAAAAGCATTTCCCCGGCGTGCCGGTGGAGACGGAAGACGAAAGATTCACTTCCGTCCTCGCCCACAGGGCAATGATTGACGGAGGCATGAAGCTGAAAGACAGGCGGGACAAGGGAAATGTGGATAAAATCAGTGCCGCCATCATATTGCAAAGTTATATGGACAGAAGAAAATAACCGATTATGAAGTTACCGATATATTTGTATGGCTCGGCCGTGTTGCGCGAGCGGGCCGAAGAGGCGGATCTGGACAGGAAGGAAGAAATAGCCGCCCTTGTCGAAAATATGAAGGAGACATTGAAATCCGCTGACGGGTGCGGCCTGGCAGCTCCGCAGGTAGGTGTTTCCAAACGGATTCTCATAGTGGACGGCACCGTGGTGGCCGATGTTTACGACTATCTCAAGGATTTCAGAAGGACCATGATCAATCCTGTGGTCCTGGAAGAAAGCAGGGAAACATGCGACTATTCTGAAGGATGTCTCAGCGTGCCTGGAATCTATGCCGATGTGCGCAGGCCTGCCAAGATAAAGGTGGAATACTATGACGAGAATTTCAGGAAGGTGACGGAAGAACTCGACAAGTTCGCATGCCGTATGGTGCAGCACGAACTCGACCACCTCGACGGCAAGATCTTCGTGGACAGGGTGGCTCCTATCAGGAGGAAGCTCATTTCCAAGAAATTGACCGGTATCGCCCATGGAAAGGTCTCCGCGCGGTACAAGACGAAACTCGAAGAATAATAAACTCTTTCCAATCACATATCGCTGACATTTTTATGGGAGCATTTCACGCATACGACATCAGGGGAATCTACAATGTGGATTTCGACAGGGATACTGCATACAAGGTGGGATTTTTCCTTCCCGAACTGCTCGGTACGAAGGAGGTCGCCGTCGGACGCGACTGCCGGGTGTCTTCACCGGAAATACACCGGTATCTTGTAGAAGGGATTACGGACGCCGGTGCCGACGTTTACGATCTCGGCCTGAGTACGACTCCGATGGTGTATTTCGCTACTGCCAACTACGGTTTCAAGGCATCTGTACAGATCACGGCATCGCATAATCCTGCCGAATACAACGGCATGAAGGTGTCGATGGAGAATGCCCTGCCTGTCGGGCTTGACAACGGCCTGGGGCAGATAAGAGACTGGATAGGGCAGGGGAGGCCGTGCGTGCCTGCCGCCGTTAAGGGCAAGGTTTACGGGAAGGATGTCCGGAAGGACTATATGGACTTCCTGCTGAAATACAAGGAGGACTATTCCGGCCTGAAACTGGCATTCGACCTGTCCAACGGCATGTCCACTCTCTTTGCAAAGCAGATTTTCGGCGAGGGTCCGGTCTACATCTTCGATGAAATGGACGGCCGCTTCCCGAATCACGAGCCGAATCCGCTGATACCGGCGAATGTGGAGGCTCTGAAAAAGCTCGTGGCCGAGACAAGGGCTGATATAGGTGTCATATATGACGGAGATGCCGACCGGGTGATGTTCGTCGATGAAAAAAGCAACTTCATTTCCCCTGATCTGATGATAGCCGTCCTCGGGCACTATTTTCTGGAAAAAAGAGGTGAGAAGGGCATAGTGCTGCAGGATATAAGGAGCTCGAAAGCCGTAGGTGAATATCTCGTGCCGATGGGAGCGCAGATGTACACGTGGAAAGTCGGAAGGGCTTTTGCGGCCCGCAAGCTGCGGGAGCTGGACGGGGTTTACGGAGGCGAACTGGCCGGGCACTATTATTTCAGGGACTTTTTCTATTCGGACAGCGGGCTGCTGGCTTCCATCCTGATTCTTAATGTCGTAGCTTCGATGAAAAGGAAAGGGATTCCGGTCAGCGGACTTATTTCCGGAATAGTGAAATACAGAAATTCCGGAGAAATAAATTTCAGGGTCGGGGACAAGCAGGGGGCAATGGATGCCGTTCTCGATTATTTTACATCGTCGGAGACTCCCGAGGCAACGATGGATTTCGACGGCTATCGTGTGGAGTTCGCCGACTGGTGGTTCAACATACGTCCTTCGAATACCGAGCCGTATCTCCGCTTTATATGCGAGGCGTCATCGGATGAACTGCTTTCGGATAAGGTAGAAGCCGTCCGCCGCCTGCTTGCGGAGAAATTCGGTGCTGAGCAATGTTGAAAAATCGACAGCAGCCCGCGCCCCTGTCATCCCGACCCGTCACTTCTGATTGGTATTGGTCAAAGGTTTGCCCTGATATTGCCCTGTAAGGGCATCCAGGAAACTTTCAATCTTTTGCACGTCTTCATCCGGAATATTCCTGCCCACCTGGAAACGGGCCATCTTCCTGACTGCCTCATCAAGCGTGGCGACGCTTCCGTCATGATAATACGGCCATGTCAGGGCCACGTTCCGGAGTCCCGGGGTTTTGAAACGGTAGCGGTCGCGTTCTTCGCCTGTCTGTGCCCAGCGCCCGTTGTCTCCATCGGTCAGTCCAGACTTCAAGGTCAGGTCGCGGTCCTCGAAATAATTGTCCCTCTGACCCATAAGTTCGAATGTGAGGCCTCCCATATTGACGCCTGCATGGCAGGTGGCACAGCTGTACTCCTTGAACAATCCGTACCCTTCTATCTGCTCTGCCGTCATTGCTGACTTGTCTCCCTTGAGATAACGGTCGAACGGAGAATCCGGCGTAATCAGGGTCTTTTCATACTCCGCAATGGCATCTGTGATGGTCTCCTGGGTCAGCCCGTCCGGATATACGGCAGTGAATTTCCTGACGAATGCCCTGTCTGACGAAAGCCGGCCGATGATCTCGTCGAAAGACTGGCAGCCCATCTCTACGGGATTCAATGGCGGTCCTCCTGCCTGCTCGGCAAGCGTGGCGGCACGTCCGTCCCAGAACTGCACGAAATTGAAGCATGAATTGTAGACAGTCGGGGCATTGACACCTCCGAACTGGCCTCCGATACCTTCCGAGTAGCGTTTGTTGTCCACTCCGGCAGTTTCTATGCCGTGGCATGTGGCACACGATACGGTGCCGTCCGCCGACAGCCGGGTGTCGTGATACAGGAGTTCTCCGAGGGCGGCTTTCAGCGGATCGTGCGGATAACTCTCAGGAACAGGCCTTACAGGCTCGTTCGCGAATTCAGGAGCTGCCGACGGATTAGGATAATATTCGGCCCTGATTGTCCTGACAGCAGCTTCGGCGATGCTTTTCTTCCGGTCTGTTACCGATGACCCCCAATGTATCAGGTAATACTGGGCTAATGGCATGGAGCCGTCCGAAAGTGTCTTTTCCACCTTTGCCAGATCCACTTCTCCCGGAGCGTCGCCTGTTTCCAGGGCTTCTTCGAACGGGGCAATGTCGAAAACGGCATAACCTTTTTCAACATGCTTGCCGATCAGGGATTTCGCTACCGGCCAGTTCGCATAGAACGGCATTTCAGGATCGGCTGAATGGCATTCGGCGCATCCTCCGTCATCCAGAATCTGCAGGAGTTGTTCCGCTGCGCTTTTATCTGCCGACGGTACAGTGTTTACCGCGCGGTACACGATGGCAAGTACGGCTATCGTCACTACTGCGGCAAGCAGGATTTTTGAACTTTTCTTCATATCGATATTGTGTTGATCGTTAATATTTCAATATACATGCATGCTTTCACCGGATGCCGGTAGCCAGTTCACGCCGTACCAGCACATCTGGAGCCCGATGAATATCAGTATCAGCAGGATATATGCTGTCCCGGTATTCCCGCGGCGGTACAGCCTCAGATGTACGTACAGCAGGCAGAGGCACCATGTTATGGCAGCCCAGGTCTCTTTCGGGTCCCAGTTCCAGTACATTCCCCAGGCCTCCTTCGCCCACAAGGCTCCGCTCAGCATTCCGAGAGTCAGGAACGCCGTGCCTATATACATGAGGCTGTCCGCAGTATCAATGTATTCCCCGGTCTTGCGTATCAGCCCGGCACATGCCAGAATGGCCGCACATCCCATCAGCGAGTAGGACATCATGTACACGGTGACATGGGGTACGAACCAGCCGCTCTGAAGGGCAGGCATCAGGGTCATGTCATGGATTTCGGGCTTCAATACGTTCATTGTCATGAACACAATGGCCGGCAATGCCGAAAAAAGCATTATCCACCTGTATTTCCACCTTGCGAATACGAGAAGGCCTGAAATCATCATGAAGAAGGCGTACCACAGTCTCGTTTCTCCCAACGTCCGCATCGGAGGCCTGTGCAGCCCCGCCCAGAAGGCTGCGATAAATGCAGCCAGCACGATGATGCCGCCTGTTGACAGCGCGACCGCCGGACCGAATGACTTTTTCCACCCTGCTGCGGCTCCTGCCATATACAGAATAACCGAAGGAATGGCAAAAAGAATGAAAGAATCCCATGATACCATATTATATATCCTCCTCCTTTTTGCCGTCCGGTACGGTGCGGCGATCCCGTCTGCCTGCCGGTCCCTGCAGAAAGAGCAGGACTGCTCCCGATATCAGCATCAGGATTCCTGTCCATTCCGCGTACTTCCAGGGCTGGCGGACTATCTCCACGATACAGCTGCCTGTACCGGCTCCATCCCGTCCGTAATCCGTTATTCCTGTAAGATAAAGATCGTCCATCCATGACAGCCTGTAAGGGTGATTGACTTTCAGGACAATACCGGACTGCTCTCCGACCGATATTGCGGCTTCGTAATTCATGGGGACACCGTTTTCGTATTCATCGACATGCAGCCGGGACAGCCGCATTCCGTATCCTGTATCCGTGACATTTCCGTGTCTGTCAACAGCTTCCGACACCGTTTCCGTCCCGGACAGGACCGTCTTCCACTGTCTGAGGTCCGGACTTCCGAAAAATCCGCCGGCTATTGCAAGGAAGAGCCCGCAGTGATTCAGCAGGAAACGGATGCGGTGCGGTCTCGGACGGGAAACTCCTCTCAGAAGCACCATGAAAAGGTGGGTAAGCAGGGCAAATGTCACTGATACGAACCACCAGCTTCCGGTCAGTCTTGCCGGACTGAAACCCTGGATAAGGCAGCATGCCAGAAATGCGGCTATCAGTATGAACGTGCTTTGGGCAGAAAGCAGAAGCCGGACAGCGGCCGAGCCGGGCTTTTCCCTGAACAGTACCCACAGCACGGCCATCCACAGCAGCATGACTGCAAGATTGACCGGAAATGCGAAAAAGTCCGCAGGGAAATCGCCGAAGATTGCCTGGCATGCTGCCATGATGCAGACATATGCCGACCAGAAAATATATGTTCGCGTTTTTGTCATCCCTCATCCCGATGGTCATCTGCGGCAAAGATACATAATTATCCGCAATGTTGTTTAGTGTGTCCTGCGGACAATCTGGCATTCCGGACGGACAATTTGGCAAGCCGGAATGACATATTTTCCGTTTTTCCTCCATTTTTCCGGAATTCCGGCGACGGCACGGCTGTTGATATTACATGTGGCGTACTTGAAAAAGTACAAAGGGCTAACGCCCAAAGGTTTATATTTAGAACAATTAAAATTATAGGAGATTGATACTATGTTACCTGTTAGAAAAACTCAGAATTGGTTACCGGACATTTTCAATGATTTCTTCGATAACGACTGGATGGTAAGGACAAATGCTACGGCACCGGCCATCAACGTATTAGAAAATGAAAACAACTATGAAATCGAGGTTGCGGCTCCAGGCATGAAGAAAGAGGATTTCAAAGTGCATATCGACGAGAACGGCAATCTTGCCATAGAGATGGAGAAGAAGATGGAAGACAAAGAGGAGAAGAAACACGGACATTACCTCCGTCGCGAATTCTCTTACAGCAAGTTCCAGCAGACAATTGTACTTCCTGACGATGTCGAGAAAGACAAAATCAGTGCAAAGGTCGAGAACGGTGTCCTGAATGTCATCATACCTAAGATCGAAAAGACTAAGGCCGAAGATGCGAGACGTGTTATCGATATTCAGTAATACCAATGAATAATCCGGAAACAGGAGGGTCCGATCCGAAGGGGTCGGACCCTTTTTTTGTCCAAGTATTCCTGCGGTTTCCCGGCCCATGTCATCGGGAATAACCGGGAATGTCGACTTAAATTTCACAAAAAATTTGCAGGAAGAGAAAATTTATCTATCTTTGCATCCGCATTCGGGGAAACGCTCCTCAACACCCGTTGGGAAATTCTTCCGATGCAGGATATTTGACATTCTGGTGCGGTAGTTCAGCTGGTTAGAATACGGGCCTGTCACGCCCGGGGTCGCGGGTTCGAGTCCCGTCCGCACCGCTGATAAATTGCAGTAATTTTATGTATATCATAAAGTTACTGCATTTTTTATTTCTATCCGCCCAAAAATAAGACGTCGTCAAAAAACACTGGAAAACAATCCCGGATCCGGAATTTCATTGTGACGGCGGATTTGTGTGGGTTGTATTTCACTATACGAGGTATGTTGCCGGACAAGCACCCGACAAGTACCCGACAAGTACCACCCAAGTAGCGAACTTGATTGCAGCAATCGGAGACGGGACATATTCGGTTTCTGAAATGATGGAAAAGCTGCAATTAAATAACCGCAGGTATTTTACAAAGGAATATTTGAAAATTGCAGTTATGGAGGGGTGTAGAACCATTGTATCCATCCAACAGTTTATGCCACGAAAGCCGGACCAGGGATTAGAAACGGTTAAAGAACTTTCCGTCACTGCTCCTGCCCCAATGTGACCCGTCGGAATAATCCACATAGCCATTGTTGCCGTCCTTATAGAGCTTGTGCCACGTACTCGTCCCAGGATCGAAATAATCCACAATCTGGTCCTCGTCTCGCTCGAAGGTAATGAAACGGCTGTGGTCCAATCCGTCAATTACAAATTTGATAATGTATATCACGGCTGCGATTTCCAGAATTCTGCTCAGAACTTCCAATGCCACATAACAAAGCGAGGAAACCCCTGTCACGACAATCAGAAGTATCATCAATCCCGGCAGTATGCCGCGCTGGCTGAAAACATGCCGCAGATTGAAGCACACATAAATCAGGACGGCTGCAGCTACCGCAATCTGAATATACAGGTTCCAGCTTATGTCCCATCTGCCGGCTACAATGATGATCCACGTCCCCACAAATGTCACAAGAAGGGACATTCCGTTATCGTAATAACAATAATTCGATCTGTCCATTCCTGCAATGCATGATACGACTACATTGATAAAAGCCAGTTGTGCCAGCAGCCATACTGCCATAAACAGCATGCCTCCGAGCATTTTCATCAGACCTATATCCTGCCATCTGCCCAACCAGGACCGGTCCTCGTGCATATAGACTAAATACATGCCGGCAAGACACCATATCAGAGCCACGACACCCAAAAGCATTGCTGCGCCCTTGTTCTTCACATAGTCCCTGATCCTCCAATCAATGACACTCTCCGGTCTGACCACTGTAAGCAACATGATTATGCTTCCAAGGGCCATCAGGAGCAAAGGTCTGAGAACATGTCCTGATCCGGCATCCTCTTCCTGGGCTGTCGGCTCTCCGGTGCCTACCAGAGCCACAGGCCGCAGCCAGTCAGACGATTCCAGATAAATATGTCCTTGTTCTCCTTTATATTCTATGAATGTGACCGGCCGGGAATAAGACCCGTCTGTCTGCCGTAACGGCAGATGGAACGTCGTTACGTACACCTTGTCGCCTTTGCGAAGATATCCGATCACTTCATTGTCAAAATTGTACACGGGGATTTTCCCTGCCTTTGCCGTAACGGCATATGTACCATCCAACTGGGCAAAAAGGTCTGCTCCGCAGAGCATGGACAAACATAAACACAGAAAAAACGCAATTACATTTTTCATACCTTCTTTCCGTAATCATAACCGGATACAAATCTACAATTATTTCGTGAGTCAGCAATCCTCAGAATGCCAGGGTCATATTTGCCACGTATGCCACAAAACAAATCAACTTTTTTGCGGATTTTCAAAAAGTGATTAACTTTGTGACTGAATACTAGGTACAATGGTTGTAGCGTTTGAAAAGGAA
>CALUQC010000031.1 GCA_944322805.1 uncultured Bacteroidales bacterium
ACCGTAATACGCGACAGCCGCGGGACAGAAGTAGCCTCCGCGACGGATACGCGGAAAAAAACGGAAGGCATGCCGTTCGAGCAGCAGCTCATCGTGGAGACACCCGATCTCTGGTCGCCGGAAAACCCTGCCCTGTACACTGCCGAGACGACGGTTTTCTGCGGAGGAAGCATTGAGACGGACTGGACGGGACGCCACAGGATAACTGTCACCGACGGGACCGACATTCAGGATACCTTTACCACGCGTTTCGGCATACGCAGCATAGAAATACGCCCCGGGAAAGGTTTCTTCCTGAACGGGGAACCGCGCAAATTCAGGGGCGCATGCCTGCACCATGATCTCGGGCCGCTCGGAGCTGCCGTAAACAGATCCGCCATCCGGCACCAGCTGGCAATGCTCAAGGATATGGGTTGCGACGCCATACGCACGTCGCACAACATGCCCGCCGAAGAACTGGTGGAACTCTGCGACGAAATGGGATTCATGATGATGATCGAGGCATTCGACGAATGGGACGTGGCCAAATGCGAAAACGGATACCACCGCTTTTTCGACGAATGGGCCGAAAAGGACATGGTCAACATGATCCGTCATTTCCGCAACTTCCCGTCCGTAGTCATGTGGAGTATCGGGAACGAAGTCCCGTCCCAGTGGACGGAAGGCGGCTGGAAGACAGCGGAATTCCTGCAGGACATCTGCCACAGGGAAGACCCGACGCGTCCCGTTACCTGCGGCATGGACCAGTTCGACGCTGTTCTCGGGAACGGCTTTGCGGCAAGACTCGATGTCGCAGGATTCAACTACAAGGTGGGACGCTACACGGAAGCCCTCGACCTTCTGCCTCAGGGCCTCATACTCGGAGCCGAAACGGCGTCGACCGTCAGTTCGCGAGGCACCTACCATTTCCCCGTCAAGGTGGCGCACACGCAGCTGCACCCGGATCACCAGTCTTCGTCATATGACGTGGAATTCTGCAACTGGTCCAACATCCCGGATGACGACATGGCCGCAGACGAGGACTACGGCTGGGTCATGGGGCAATTCGTATGGACGGGTTTCGACTATCTCGGAGAGCCTTCACCCTATGACAACGATGCCTGGCCCAACCATTCCTCGATGTTCGGAGCCATAGACCTGGCATCCATCCCGAAAGACAGATTCTGGTACTACAGGAGCATATGGAACACTTCCGAGCCTACCCTGCACATTCTGCCGCACTGGAACTGGCCGGGTCGCGAAGGAGAGACCACCCCTGTATTCGTCTATACGTCATACCCGGAAGCGGAACTTTTCGTAAACGGAGTGAGCCATGGCAGGAAATCATTCAGTGACAACGGTTTCGGAGTACGCTCCTGCGGTGAGGGAGGCGAGAATGCACGCACCGTCATGGAACGTTTCCGGCTGATGTGGGACGACGTCGTTTACGAGCCGGGGGAACTCAAAGTGGTGGCATATGATGAAAATGGCGCCGCCGTCGCAGAAAAGACCGTCAGGACAGCCGGAAAGGCATATGCGCTGAAAATCGAGGAAGACAGGTGGAATACCTGTTCCGAGTGCCCGCAGGGCGGGCAATGCCGGTGTCCGGTTTCGGATTCGTCCGCAGATGAAGAGCTGGTTTACCTGAATGTCAGCGTAGTGGACAGAAAAGGCAATCCGGTTCCGACCGACAGCCGGCTTGTCAGGGTCGAAGTCGGAGAGGAAGGCGGATTCGTTGCCGCTGCCAACGGCGACCCCACCTGTTTAGAGCCGTTCCACAAGCCTCAAATGCACCTTTTCAACGGCCAGCTGACAGTCATCGTCACGCGGGGGACCGAAGTCACAGTCTCCGCCAAGGGTCTGAAAAGCGCGTCATTATAGAAAATCCGGGCTGTTTCTTGTAACAGTCCGGATTTTTCCATAACTTTGAAAATGTTGTGAAAGTATTGCTGTATAACCATTTCGAAGCATCTCACAGCGTTTTTGTCTAATATGAAAAAAAACTTAATGCTTATTCCGCTTGCAGGGGCAGCCCTTGCAGCATGCGACAACGGGACACCCGACCAGCCGAACATCCTGCTGATAGTGGCTGACGACCTCGGACTCGGAGATGTGAGCGCCTACGGAAGCACGACCATTTCCACTCCCAACATGGACTCTTTGGCAAACCACGGAATCCGCTTTACCAACGGCTATGCGACATCCGCCACATCCACGCCGAGCCGCTATGCCATGTTCACGGGACAGTACCCGTGGAGAAACGCCGAGGCCAAAATCCTCCCGGGAGATGCTCCCCTCCTGATTCCTACGGACATTCCCACCATGCCTAAAATGATGCAGGAAGCCGGGTACAGTACGGCAGCCATAGGCAAGTGGCATCTCGGGATGGGCGACGGCAACGTAGACTGGAACAGGCAGATATCGCCGAGCGCCAACACCGTGGGATTCGACTACACATGCCTGATAGCCGCCACGAACGACAGGGTGCCTACGGTATATGTGGAAAACGGCCTGGTGGAAGGGCTCGATCCGGAAGATCCGATTTATGTGGACTATGAAAAGAACTTCGAAGGCGAGCCTACAGCCCTCACAAATCCGGAAATGCTGAAAATGAACTGGTCTGTGGGGCACAACTTCTCCATAGTAAACGGCATTCCGCGTATAGGCTACATGAAGGGCGGCAGCAAGGCCCGCTGGGTGGATGAAGATATGGCGGACTATTTCGTGGCCAAGGTAAAAAACTGGGCGGACAGCCTCGACCCTTCGAAGCCGTTCTTCCTGTACTACGGACTGCACGAGCCTCATGTACCGCGTGCCCCTCATTCGAGATTCGTCGGCAGCACCACACTCGGTCCGAGGGGAGATGCAGTGGCCGAAGCCGACTGGTGCATCGGGGAGGTCCTGCGTTACCTTGAAGAAAAAGGGCTGATGGACAACACGATAGTCATCTTCACGAGCGACAATGGACCTGTTCTGAACGACGGCTACGATGACAAGGCCGAGGAGATGCTCGGAAACCATGACCCCCGCAACGGTACCCGCGGCGGGAAATACAGTCTGTTCGACGGAGGCACTCATGTTCCTTTCATTATCTGCTGGAAGGACCACATTAAGCCCGGCATCGTATCTGATGCCCTGGTATGCCAGATGGACCTGTTCGCAAGTTTGGGCAGCATAGTCGGCGGCAGCGTACCTGAAGGGCTCGACAGCCGGAACATCATGGATGCGTTCCTCGGAAAGTCGGATACCGGCAGGCAAAGCCTGATACATGAAGCTGAAGGACGCCTGGCCCTGCGCGACGGAGACTACACGATGATACCTCCATATGAAGGTCCGGAGCGGAACTATTCCAAAAACGAACTCGGAAATCTGCCCGATTACGCCCTTTTCAACATGAAGGAAGATCCGTCGCAGATGAACGATATCGCGGCAATGGAGCCTGAACGGCTCGAAGCGATGAAAAAGGAATTTACCGCTATCACCGGCAGATAAACGGATTCGAATGCAGACAGTAGAATGTGTCCCGAACTTCAGCGAAGGTCGGGACAATTTCAAAATAAACAGGATAGTCACAAGCATCGCTTCTGCGGGCGGCACCGAGATACTCGGAGTCGATTCCGGTGCAGCGGCCAACCGTACTGTAGTCACCTTCAAGGGCAGTCCCGGAGCTGTGGCCGAAGCCGCATTCCGGGCAGTGAAAACGGCTGCGGAAGTCATAGACATGAGATTCCAGCACGGCACCCACCCGCGCATTGGAGCCACAGACGTACTGCCGCTGGTCCCGATATCCGGAATCGGAATGGAAGAATGCGCGGAGATGGCAAGAAATCTCGCCCGCAGGATTTTCGAGGAACTCGGCATCCCGTGCTACTGCTATGAAGCGGCGGCATTCAGGCCGGAAAGGAAACGCCTGGAAATATGCAGGCAGGGCGGATACGAAGCCCTTGCGGACAAGATATCAGACCCTGCCACCCGTCCTGATTTCAGTCCGGACACATTTACCGGCACGGCAGCCAGGGCCGGGGCCACGGTAGTCGGTGCACGTAATTTTCTTGTCGCCGTAAATTTCAACTTGAACACGGCTTCGGCGGAAACCGCTTCCGAAATCGCCAAAGATGTCAGGGAAAGCGGACGAATCGTATCCGGAGCCGGAGGCACAAGGACAAGGATTCCGGGAGTCCTGCCGGGATGCAAGGCCATCGGCTGGTACATCGAAGAATACGGCATTGCACAAGTCTCCATGAACATTACGGACATTTCAGCCGTTCCTCTGCACAAGGCCTATATTGAAGTTTCGAAAGCCGCGGCAGCCCGCGGCGTGAAAGTCACCGGCACGGAAATCATAGGCCTCGTACCGAGGCAGTGCCTTGTGGACGCCGGCAGTTTTTTCCTCGGCAGCGGACACCACACCGAAAGCACGCTGTTGGAAACCGCTGTCAGACAGCTTAACATGGACGAGCTCCGGCCTTTCGACCTGTCAGCCAGATTGATTTAACGTCAGTTCGACGAATTTATGTTGTTCAGGACTAATGAATTCGTCGAACAGTCGTTAAGGATTTCTTCGAAATCCAAATTTCTCAAACCCCAGTCGCTGTAGCGCCCCTGCTCACTTTCGAATGTCCACCGGACATTCTCATAAAACGTTCGCGACTTTTCAAGGGGCGCCACCCCTACCTGTGTCTTCGCGCCAGTTCCTTCTCGAGGTCGGAAATGGACAAGCCCTTGTGCACGAGAAGGACAAGCAAATGATAAATCAGGTCGGAAGCCTCGTATATCATGGCGTCATCGTTGTTGTCCACAGCCTCTATGACCGTCTCCACAGCCTCCTCCCCGACTTTCTGGGCAATCTTGTTTGTGCCCTTGTCGAAAAGTTTTACCGTATAGGACCCGTCGGGACGCTCGGCCTTCCTGCGGAGGATTACTTCCTGCAGCTCACGGATAAAGCC
Organism: uncultured Bacteroidales bacterium; assembly: GCA_944322805.1. Taxonomy (GTDB): domain Bacteria; phylum Bacteroidota; class Bacteroidia; order Bacteroidales; family UBA932; genus Cryptobacteroides. Next base: position 4,926 of record CALUQC010000031.1, read on the forward strand.
CTGGTCGTCATCCGTATTGAAACAGCTTTTCGTACCCCTGTGGCAGGCAGGACCGGCAGGCTCTGCCATCACGAGCAGGGTATCGTTGTCGCAGTCCGCATACATTTCCCTGACAGACAGGAAATTGCCGCTTGTCTCGCCTTTTGTCCAAAGGCACTGTCTGCTGCGGCTGTAAAAAGTCATTTTTCCCGTATCAAGAGTCTTTTCAAGCGCCTCTCTGTTCACATAGCCCAGCATCAGCACCTTAAGGGTCGCATAATCCTGGACAACGGCAGGGACAAGTCCGTCCGGATTCTTGGCGAAATCCAAATCCGAAATTTCGAAATCTTTCCTTATCATAACAAAAATTTTAAGCATCTTGCGATGCAGTACTTCAACTCATACGTACCGGAATGCCGGCAGCGGCCAGCATCCTTTTAAGTTCCGGGATACGGACCTCTCCATAGTGGAAAATGGACGCCGCCAGTGCAGCGTCGGCACAGCCTCCTTCCGGAGAAAGCACCTCCACAATGTGTTCCGCATTGCCCGCTCCTCCCGATGCAATGACCGGTATGTCCAGCATCTCTGAAAGCCTCCTGTATTCATTGCAGGCATATCCTCCGCAAGTCCCGTCATGATCCATGGAAGTAAACAGGATTTCCCCCGCCCCGAGTTTTTCCGCCTGCATGGCCCAGGAAAAAAGCTCCTTATCCGAAAAACGGCTGCCTCCGTGCGTGGTAACGCGCCACACGCCGTTCTCTTTCTTCGCATCGACAGCCACCACGACACACTGGGAGCCGAAACGCGAGGCAATATCGGAAATAAGCGAAGGATTCCGCACTGCGGCGCTGTTGACGGAGACCTTGTCTGCACCGGCCCGCAGCAGGAGAGCAGCATCCTCCACCGTCGAGATACCGCCTCCGACAGTAAACGGGATATTTATATTCAATGCTATACGTTCTACAAGAGACGAGAAAGTCTTGCGGCTTTCAAGAGTGGCGCTGATATCCAGAAAAACAAGTTCATCCGCGCCCTGTTCCGAATAAGCCTTTCCCAGCTCGACAGGATCACCTACCGATTTCAGGGACAGGAAATTCACCCCTTTCACAGTCTGTCCGTCCTTGATGTCGAGACAGGGTATTATCCGTTTCGTCAGCATACTGATATCCTTTTCATCACGGACCTCCCTCAGTCCATGCCGTCAAAAATTTTCTTCAAGTCTATCCGGCCTTCGTAAATCGCCTTGCCCACCACGACAGCCGGGACTTCCGCAGCATCCAAAGCCAGAATATCCGCCATGGAGCCGACTCCGCCGCTCGCTATCACCTCAACCTCTGGAAATTCCTTCATGAGCGACCGGTACAGATCCACGGCAGGCCCCGAAAGCATTCCATCCCTGGAAATATCCGTGACTATGACTGTAGCCAGCCCCCGGGGAACGAACATCTTCAAAAGTTCCGATACACGCACGGAAGTATCCTCACGCCACCCGCTGACCGATACGAATCCGTTCCGCACATCGGCACCGAGCACGACTTTCCCTCCCCCGTAAGCAGAGAGCCATGATATGAACTGCTCCGGAGCCGAGCAGGCGACACTTCCGCATATGACCCTGAATGCCCCCGCATCGAAAGCCGATGCCACCGCCTCCTGACTTTTCACGCCTCCGCCGAACTCCACTTTCAGCGAAGTTCCGGACACGATCTCCTCGAGCACACGCAGATTGACCGGACGGGACTCCTTCGCTCCGTCCAAATCCACCAAATGCATGAACTCCACCCCGCAATCCTCGAAAAACTTAGCCATTTCCAAAGGATTCCCGCCATAAACCTTGCTCCGGCCGTAGTCTCCCTGCGTCAGGCGGACGCATTTCCCGCCGATAATATCGATAGCCGGTATAACCTTTATCATATTTTCAAAAAATTAGCGATAATCTTCTCCCCTACATCCCCGCTCTTTTCAGGATGGAACTGGCAGCCCATGAAATTGTCCTTTCCCAAAGCCGAACTGAAACGGATGCCGTATTCCGTAGACGCGACAGTATTTTCGTTCAAATCAGCGAAATACGAATGGACGAAATATACATAAGACCCTTCCGCGACACCGGAAAAAAGGTCCGACTTCAGGGAATCTATGCTGTTCCAGCCCACCTGTGGAACTTTCAGCCGCTCTCCTGCCGGAAGAAAGGTGCGGAAATGCCTGATTTTGTTACTGAAAATGCCGAGGCACCCGGTATTCCCCTCCTCGGACCACGAACACAACAGCTGCATGCCCAGGCATATACCGAGCAAAGGCAGGTCAGTGTGCCGGATAAAGTCCGCCAGCCCCCTTTCCCTCAGTTTGGCCATTGCCCATCCGGCTTCGCCCACCCCCGGCAGCAGAAGCCTGTCGCAGGATGCGAGTTCCCCGATATCGGAAGTCAGGACATAGTCCGCCCCGAGACGTTTCAGGGCATTTTCCACGGACCGGATATTGCCTGCATCGTAGTCTATTATTCCAGTCATAACACCCCCTTGCTGCTCGGCACCCTGCCGCCGTCTTCTTCTTTTTTCACCGCCATCTTCAATGCCCGGGCAAACGCCTTGAATACGCCCTCCGCGACATGGTGGTCATTCATCCCGCACGCCCTGACATGAAGGTTGCACTTAAGATGCTCAGTCAGCGACTTGAAAAAATGTTCGAACATCTGCGACGACATGTCCCCGACTCTCTCTCCATGGAAAGGCACGTCCCACCGGAAGTCGATGCGCCCGCCGAGATCCATCAGCACGGAAGCCTCAGCCTCGTCCATAGGCAGGGAAAATCCGTATCTCCCGATGCCAGCCTTGTCCCCGAGGGCGGAATACAGGCAGTCACCCAACGCTATCGCCACATCTTCCACCGTATGATGGTCGTCAGTGTCCGTATCTCCGAAACAGATGATATCGAGGGCAATCCCCGCATGATAACCGATCTGTTCGAGCATATGATTGAAGAAATTCAGCCCTGTCGCCACCCTCGGAGGCCGGAAACCGTCGAGATCGACACGTACGCAGATGGTTGTCTCCCGCGTACTCCGGAAACAGGATGACGTCCTTGAAGATAAGGGTGACTGTCCGTCAATGCAGCCGTCTCCGTCGGAAATTCCGGTAGGTGCCGTCCCGGCAATGTCCGCGGCACTGCCGCGCAATACTTCCAGCACCTTCGCATTTTCCTCCGCAGTGCCGACTGTAATTCTCAGACATCCCTTGCAGCCGTATGCGGAGGACCTGTCCCTGACGATAATCCCCCGGCGCATCAGCTCACCGAATGCCCGGTCCTTGTCGGAAAAACCGACCAAAAGGAAGTTGGCATCGGACGGCCACACTTTTTCCACTCCGGGACACAGGGCCAGTTCCCGGGCCAGCTTCTGACGCTCCGACACTATCCGCGAAACCCTGTCATACGCTTCAAGCGGATTGGACAGCAGTTCCCCGGCCTTTTTCTGGTTCAGGACGCTTATGTTATAAGGGTATTTCACCCTCGACATCACATCCACGACATGTTCGTCGGCAATGGCGAGCCCGATTCTGAGTCCAGCCATCCCCCATGCCTTGGACAGAGTCTGCAGGACTATCAGGCGAGGATATTTATCGAGAACGTCCGTAAAGCTGTCAGACGCGGCAAAGTCGATATACGCCTCGTCCACGACAGTGATTCCCTTGAAGGAATCGAGTATTTTCAGGATTTCGCCCCTGTCGAGCAGATTTCCGGAAGGATTGTTCGGAGAACACAGGAAAATCACTTTCGTATCCGGCTCCACCTTGGACAGCAGGGCTTCCGCATCGAGCCTGAAATCTTCGTCCAACGGTGAATTTATGACCCGGACGTCATTGACTGCGGCCGCTACGGAATACATGCCGTAAGTCGGGACTATTTGCACCATACTGCTTGCTCCCGGAGGACAGAAAAGCCTGAACACCAAGTCAATGGGCTCATCACTCCCGTTTCCGAGGAATATTTTCCCCTCCGGAACATTTTTCAGCACCGACAGCATTTTCTTCAACTCCGGCTGATGCGGGGACGGATATCTGTTCACTCCGGATTCATACGGATTCTCATTGGCATCGAGATAGACATCCATTTCCACCTTGCAGTCGTCCCGCGCAGTGGAATAGGGTACGATGTTCCTTATGTTTTCCCTCAGCAAGGCCCTTATTTCCGGCCCTGTTCCCGTGTCTGTATTCTTCATTTTCTTCCGTCCGATTTTTTCAGTCTGACTGCCACTGCATTCGCATGCGCATCGAGGCCTTCGGCCATCGCCATTTTCTCTATTACTGGGCCTATCGTCCCGAGCCCTTCTTCCGTAATCTCCTGTATCGTCATCTTTTTCATGAACGCGGAAAGATTCACGCCGGAGCAGGACACCGCCCAGCCGCTTGTAGGAAGAGTGTGGTTGGTGCCGGAAGCATAGTCTCCCGCGCTTTCCGTAGAATAGTTCCCGAGGAACACGCTGCCGGCATTGCGTATCTTTTCCACGGTCCTGCCGTAGTCCTTCGTCGCGATGATAAGGTGTTCGGGAGCATAGTAATTCGAAAATTCCACCATCTCGTCTTCGGAAGACAAGAGTACGGCCATGCTTTTGGTCAGGGATACGTCCACGATGTCCTTTCTCGAAAGCCCGGCCTGCTGCAGCGGCAGCTTTTCCGACACTTCCTCCACAAGACTTTCGGAGGTGGACAGCAGTATGGCCTGACTATCCCTGCCGTGCTCAAGCTGTGACAGGAAATCGGCCGCGACGAAATCCGCCCTGGCACTTCCGTCTGCAATTATCATCACCTCCGACGGACCGGCAGGCATGTCTATGGCGCAGTCCTGGGACACCTGCCTCTTCGCCTCCATGACATAGGAATTGCCCGGACCGAAGATTTTGTCGGTCCCCGGTATGGTCTCCGTCCCGTAAGCCATGGCAGCCACGGCCACGGCTCCTCCCAACTTGTAGATTTCAGATACTCCGCACAAGCCGGCGGCGTACAGGATTACCGGCGCGACCTTGCCGTCCTTCCCGGCAGGAGTGCACAGGACTATCCTCCCGCATCCCGCTATGGAAGCCGGTATGGCGAGCATAAGGACCGTCGAAAAAAGCGGTGCGGTGCCGCCCGGAACATACAGCCCCACATTGCCGACAGGCACGTTTTTCTGCCGGCACACGACTCCCGGCATCGTTTCCACGACAATGTCCCCGGTTTCCTGGGCGGCATGGAATTTCCGTATATTCTCCGCCGCAGTCCTTATGGCTGATTTCAGGTCGTCGGAAACGGCGGCGTCCGCCGCGGCTATTTCCTCCCGGGTCACACGCAGCCCGCGGGCATCGGTATCGTACCCGTCGAGGCTTTTCGTGTATTCCAGCACCTTGGCATCCCCTCCGGACCTGATGTCTGAAATGATTTTGGAGACAGTCTCCCTCACCTGTTCGGAAACTCCGGTTTTCTGCCGTCCGAGAATGGCAGGCCAGTCTTTCCTTTCCGGATATCTGTAGATTTTCATATTATTAATTTTTCCATCGATAAAACAAGAATGTCTTCGGCGCCGATGGCTTTCAGCTGGTCCGCCTTGTCCCAGACTTCGGCTTCGTCGATGACCGCATGTATGGCGCTCCAGCCCTTGTCGGCCAAAGGGAGCAATGTCGGGCTTTTCATCGAAGGAATGATTTTCAGGGCCTCGTCGATCCGGTCGTTAGGGACATTGACCAGCATGTATTTCTTGCCTCGGCTCCTGAGTACGGAAGTGAACCTGGACATCAGGGTCCTGACTATCCGCATCTTTTCCTCATCCAGTCCCCGGCAGCCGATAAGCACCGCATCGGACTCCATGACCGTCTCGACTTCGGCAAGCCCGTTCTGCACCAAAGTGCCCCCGCTGCTCACTATGTCGAAGATTCCGTCCGCCAGTCCGATGGACGGGGATATTTCCACACTGCCCGCTATCTCCCTGATTTCACAGTTCACGCCCTTTTCCGCAAACCACCTTTTCAGAATCCCGGGATAAGAGGTGGCTATCTTTTTCCCTTCGAAAAATCCCGGTCCGGTATATTCTATATACTTGGGGATAGCGAGGGACAGGCGGCATTTTCCGAATTCGAGATGCTGGAGGACATCCACTTCGAAGTTTCTTTCCATCACCTCGTTCAGTCCCACGATTCCCGCATCAGCTATCCCGCAGGATACAGTCTGGGGGATATCGTCGTCTCTCAGATAAAGAATCTCCACCGGAAAATTCGCGGCTTTGGACAGCAGCTTCCTGCCTGTCTCATCTATGCCGATGCCGGCTTCACGGAGCAATTCAAGGCTTTTTTCGTTCAGTCTGCCTTTAGACTGGAGGGCAATCCGTAACATGTTGTTCCTGTTCAAATCTTCCTCCGGAAGTTTCGCGGACGCTTCCGGAAATAAAACAAAAAAAACCTGCCGAAGTACGGCAAGTTCCACTATTTCATATTATTTCATAACACGATGCGACCTGCCGTCATATGGAATACATATGATGGTGGTGCAGTCCGTATGAAAGGCGTATTGTCATAAATTCCGCTCGTTTCCACAAAGCTAAGCAAAATTTTTGAAAAACAAAAGCGTTCACCGAATCGTAACAAAAAAGAAATATTTTTTCGGTATTATTTTCCGTATCTTTGCCGGCACCGGCCGGACAGAAAAGCAGAAACCGTGCAAAATGACCTTACAGGAAGAAATAACCATAATAGATAAACTCCGACACGGGAGCAAGGAAGCGTTCCGCATACTGTTCGAACATTATTGGCCAGTATTCTTTTCTTTCGCAAAAAGGCTGCTCAGGGATGATTCCGCGGCAGAAGACGTGCTGCAGAATGTTTTCCTCAGGCTATGGTGCAGAAAAGAACGCATCGACGGGACGAGAAGCCTGAAAAACTATCTGCTCGTAGCTGTCAGGAACGAAATTTTCTGCCGCTATCGGGATATTTTCAACAAACGGCGGGAAGGAATCCGGGACATACATGCTGATACGGGGCCGAGTGCCGAGACCATGATAGAGGCAAAAGAACTCCACGGCAAGATAGAGCAGGCAATAGGCAACATGCCGGCACGCAGGCGGCAGGTCTTCGACATGAGCAGGAAAACCGGCCTCTCGAATGCCGAAATAGCCGCAAGGCTCGGACTCTCCGTCCGGACTGTCGAGAAGCACATCGAAGTAGCTCTCGACGACATCAGAAAAGGTCTCAATCTGTCCGCCATAGCCCTCATCGCCATTTTATTCTGACACGTCAGAAAAAATTTCCGTTCCGGACTACGTAGCCGGGGCATGTTCTGCATACTATATACGGGCATGCATAATTCCAAACAGATATCCGACAAGACAGAAAATGAAAAACGGGATACAGGACAACATACGGTCCGGACTTGCAAGATACATGGAAGGAAAGTCTTCACCGGACGAAGACAGGCATATAGAAGACTGGCTTTCAGACAATATAGCCAGACCTGAATACGACTCCCTTTTCGAAGGACTCCTGGACGATACGCCTGCCGGCACGACCGGGGCCATGACGGAACGGGCATTCGGAAGAATCATGGCATCTATACGCGCAAGGAGCAAGGAAAGGACGGTCAGGATACTCGCCTGGACCAATGCGGTGTTCGCCGCAGCGGCAATAGCCCTTTTCGTATTCGTGTTCAGGCCGTCCGATACCGCTGACTGGCGGGAAATATATGCTGCAAAGGCGGAAAAACAGGAACTGGCATTGCCGGACGGCTCCAGGATATGGATCAATTCCGACACAAAGGTCATATTTCCGGAACGATTCGGGAAAGAATGCAGGAAAATCTACGTGGACGGGGAAATATATGCGGACATAGCTCCGGACAGGAAAAAGCCTTTCATCGTATCCGCCTCCGGTGTTGAAATAGAGGTGCTCGGCACGCAGTTCGACCTGAAAGCCTTTGCGGAGGACAGAAACGTCGACATCACGCTGATAGAAGGCTCCGTGGCACTGAAAGGCACCGGAGAAGGAAAAGAATTCACGCGGATAATGTCGCCGGGAGAAATGCTGCGCTACGACAAGGTGGAAAACTCCGTGAAAGAATACGCGGTAGACACTCTCGAATACAGGTCCTGGCGCAACGGCAATATCCTGAAATTCATGGACTGCACGCTGGAAGACATAGCCGCCGACCTGGAGAGGCGCTTCGACGTCAGGATAATGATAGAAGACAGGAAGATAGCCGGCACCCGCTATTACGCATCGTTCATCAACGGTGAAGATGTGGACACCATACTCGCCTCGATGAATTCGAACGGCATCATGGACATTGTCCGCAAGGACGACCTTATCATCATCTCCCCTGCAAGACACAACCAACTCTAAAAAATATGCTCGACACATTGACAACTGAACGACACCGGGCCCGAGGGGGGGGGATTTTTCGAAAATTCTTCTTGCCGCCGCGGCTTTCTTCGTTTCGCTCTCCCTGCAGGCGCAGGACATCACTCTGAACATTGAGAACGCTCCTGTCGGGAAAGTGCTCGAAACCATCTCGAAAGAGTACGGCTACTCTTTTTCCATCAACACGGATGCCGTGGATGTCTCGGAAACCGTCACGGTAAAAGCGGAAAACTCAGACATCGGAAGCGTCCTGGAGCAGATTTTCAGAAATCTGCCTGTCAGCTACAAAATCGACGGGAAAATAATTTCCGTCACGGAAAAGAATGAAAATGTCCGGAAAGCACCGGAAGACGACAAATCCGTCATCTCGGGAAACGTGACAGACCAGGACCATTTTCCGCTGGCCGGAGTCGCAGTCATGGTAAAGGGAATGACGGCGGGAACATCGACCGATGCGGACGGAAATTTTTCATTCCCGGCTCCGGAGGGAAAGGACGACATCGTGCTGCAGCTGACGTTTCTCGGCATGAAAACCGTGGAAACGCCGGCCGTGCCCGGAGTTCCCCTCATGATTACCATGGAATCCGACAGCGAATATCTGGACGAGTTAGTAATAGTAGCATACGGCTCCCAAAGGCGGGAGCTCGTGACCAATGCGATAAGTTCGTTCAAGCCGGATGAAGACATGGCAAGAACGGCGCTCAGCCCTACCGAACTGTTGCAGGGCAGGATAGCCGGCGTCAACATTTCGACATCTTCCGGTAATCTCGGAACATCCGAAAGGATGAGTATCCGCGGCGCGAGTTCCCTCAGTGCGAGCAACGAGCCGCTGTACGTCATCGACGGCATTCCGCTGAACAACGAAACCGGCTCCCTGTACAGTTTCGGAGAAGACCTGAGCTCCCTGTCCGTTTTGAATCTAAACGACATTGAATCCATCGAAGTCCTGAAAGATGCCGCCTCCGCGGCAATATACGGCTCAAGGGGAACGAACGGCGTCATACTCATAACCACGAAATCCGGAAAGGAAGGCCGTTCGGAAATAAAGGTGAACTACAGTTTCGGCATGTCCGAATTCGCGAACAAGAACAGAATCAGGTACGCGGACTCGGCATCGTGGATTGCCGTGTACAATGAAGGCATAGACAACTACAACAGGCAGAACGGCTTCACTCCGGAAAGCACGGGCTACGTCACGCATATCCGGAATCCTTTCGGGAATCTGCCCGACACCGACTGGCTCGACGTGATTACCCGCATGGCGATGCAGCACAACGCCGACATTTCGTTTTCAAGCGGTTCAAGCAAGACCAAAATATATGCAGGTGCGAATTTCAGCTATCAGGAAGGAGTCATAAAGACAAATGACATCATGAAAGTCAACCTGAAGCTGAATCTTTCGCACAAGATGAACAAATGGCTGGAAATAGGCGGCAACATGAGCGGAAATTTCCTGAACAACAACAGGGTCCCCGGAGCGTCGCTCGGCTCTACGATAGTGGCGCGCGCAGTGGAGCAGAGGCCTTTCGACCGTCCTTACAAGCCAGACGGCAGCTATTATCTCGGCGGTACGGACGAACTGTCCAGGCACAATCCGGTGCAGATTCTCTCGGAAGAGACGTCCTATGTCAACAACTACCGTTTCCTCGGCTCGCTCTGGGCTTCGGCGAATATCACGGAAAAGCTGAAAGCCAAGGTATCTTTCAATACCGATGCAGGCTACACCATGGATTATCTGTACTACAACGCCAACCATCCGTACAAGGAAGACAACGGCAGGGTCATCGAAAAAAACCGCTTTCTGATGAGCAACCTGGTCGAGACATTCCTGAACTATGACGACCAATGGGGAGATTTCACCTTCGGAGCCATGGCAGGGCACTCGTTCCAGATGACAATGGCCAGGTCCAACAGCATGGATGTCCAGAATTTTCCGTCGCCGTCTTTCGATACCGTAGGCGTGGGCGCGGTAGTTTCCGGAGTTACGGGAGGCATCTCCGAATACGCCATCGAATCGTGGTTTGCCAGGGCAAGTCTGGCATGGAAAGACAGATATATCCTGAATGCCACCATCCGCACGGACGGCTCGAGCCGTTTCGCCCCGAAATACAGGTGGGGCTGGTTCCCTTCCGTTTCCATCGGATGGAACATCTCGGAAGAAAATTTCTGGAATGCGCCGCGCACCGATCTCAAATTCCGTCTGAGCTATGGAAAGACCGGCAATCAGGACGGCATCAGCAACTACGGCTGGCAGCCTCTGATCAGCGGAGGGTACGACTACTGCGGAGTCAGCGGCATAGCCGTGAGTTCGAAAGGCAATGAAAACCTGACATGGGAGACTGCCGACCAGTACGACTTCGGATTCGACCTTTCGTTTCTGGACGGACAGATCAACATGATGTTCGACACATATCTCAAGAACACGCACGACCTGCTCTACACAATGCCGATGCATGCCACCTCCGGACAGACATCCATGCTCAGCAACATCGGCTCCATGAGAAACTACGGAGTGGAATTCACGCTCGACACTTACGCGAATCTCGGTCCCGTAGAATGGAACTCGTCATTCAACATAGCGCACAACAAGAACAGGCTTACGGAACTGCTCGGCAACGACATCATCCCGATAGGCTCCAACCACGCGATGCAGGTCGGACAGGAAGTCGGCTCATTCTACCTGCTGAGATTCGACGGCATATATCAGTATGACGGTGAAGTTCCGCAGCAGGAATACGACATGGGTGTGCGTGCCGGGGACATAAAGTATTTCGACAAGGACGGGAACGGCATCATCAACGATTCGGACAGGGAAATCGTCGGCTCCGCCAATCCGGACTTCACCGGAGGATGGAACAACTCATTCTCATACAAAGGGCTGAATCTAAGCGTGTTTTTCACGTTCAGCTATGGAGCCGACATCTACGCCCAGTGGATGACCGGACCTACGAGAATGGGCAACTACCAGGGACTGCTGCAGGAATGGGTTGACAACAGGTGGACAGGACCTGGAAGCACGAACAAATATCCCCGTACGGTCTACTCCTATCACGGGAACAACAGCAGGGCATCCACCTATTATCTGAAAGACGGCTCTTTCATAAAGCTGAAATCGGTAATGCTTTCATACAATCTGCCGGAGAAATGGCTTTCGGCGATGAAACTGCGGGAATGCAGGGTCTATGTCCAGGGAGAAAACCTCGCCCTTATCAGCAAATATCCAGGCTGGGATCCCGAAATATCGACCAGCCTTTCACCGCAGCTCATAGGCATTGACAACTACGGAGTGCCTTCCCCGACAATATACAAACTCGGAATCAACCTTACATTCTAATGACAGGAAAGATGAAAAAAACTCTTATATTACTTATTCCGGCCATTCTCGGCTGCGCAGGATGCGGCAGTTTCCTCGATCTCGACCCTCATTCCGGAGTCTCCCCTGGCTCGGTCGATACGAAAGACATCGAATCCCTGCGGAGCGGCATGTATTTCAATGTCCAGGAAAATCCGGGAACACTGTCATACATAATGTTCGACATGATGGGAGGCAACCTCACGACCAAATCCAGCACCAATCCCCTGGACCTGATCAACTCCCTCACTACGGCCCTCAGTTCGGAAGTTGCGGACCAGTGGCAGGGATACTACAAGGCGATGATGCAGGTAAACAACGTTTACAGCATCGCCCAGGGTCTCGAGGAAGGAGAACAGAAAAACAGGATTCTCGGAGAGTGCCATTATTTCAGGGCATACCTCCACCTGTGCCTTGTCACCCGCTTCGGGGACGTGCCCCTGATGAAGGAAAACACCGACGCGAAAGTGTACAGGACACCGCAGGCGGAAGTGTGGAAATTCATTTACGATGAACTCGGTTATGCGGCAGACCTGCTCGGCAGCCCGGAAGACGGCTGTTATTACCTGTCATCCGATGCCGCCAAGGCGCTAAGGGCCAGGGTTGCACTGTATATGGGGGAAAACGAGGAAGCAGCACGTTTGGCGGAAAGCCTGATAAACGATGCCCGGTACGGGTTAGACAGCTACGACAAGATATTCAGGGGCGCCCAGAATACGGAAATCATTTTCGCATTCGCCTGCCTCACTTCGGACCAGTCGAAAATCACGCTCAGTTCCCTTTTCTATTCCTACAATCATCCGAATTCAGGAAGCTACGTCTATGCTCCGGCTCCGGAAGTGATGACCATGTATTCCGATGATGACAACAGGAAGGAAATTTCGGTCACGACTCTCGACAATCTTGAATTCATCAACAAATATCCGAGCGGACAGACAGGCACCGATCCCGTCATAATATCCCGCCTCGGGGAAATGTATCTGATAAGCGCCGAGGCTCAGGGGCTCGAAGGCGGCATAGACCGGCTGAACGAACTCAGGGAATACAGAGGTCTCGACCCGGTGTATCCGGCAACGGAAGCCCTATATCTCGATGCGATACTGGAAGAAAGACGCAGGGAGCTGCTGTGCGAAGGTCACAGATGGTATGACCTCGTCCGTACCGGTAAAGCGGAGGAAACGCTCGGCATCTACAAGTACCAGACACTGCTTCCTATTCCTGCGGAAGAACGTATGGTAAACGAAAACCTAACCCAGAATCCAGGATATTGACAATAACCGATCAGGACATGAAAATACGATACATACTGAAAATTTTCCTGTCTGCCGCCGTCACGGCATTGTGCGCCGGCTGCGGCAAAGACAGTTTCGACATGCCGGACTACTACACCCGCACTGCCTCCACGGAACTCGGGCAGCGTATCGTGGACGGCTCCGGCGACTACATAACGCATGTAAAAGATGATACCTCGACAAAGGTGGCGGACGGAGTGACCATGGTTGAAATGGGAATCCTGGATCCGGACGGACATGCAGTACGTTTTTTCCTGTATACTGTAGCACTGGGCCCGGCGTCCGTAATATCCGCATCTCCTTCAGGGGAAGCAGAGGCGGAAAAGCTCAGCCTGATGGCCGGTGATGTGGAAAACCAGGGCCGCTATACTGTCCTCGGAGGAGTCAGCGCCGGAGAAGACGCCGCAACATCCGGCAGTTTCTTCGCCATCCTGAATGACGGCTCTGCCGTATGCCTTTCCGCGGACGAATACGCAGGGTACGAGGATAAAATCATCTCCGGGGCAGGCGGTTATGCCCACCTCGTAGAAAACGGCTATATCCTTCCGCAGACGGATGACGCGACACAGGCACGTTCCGCCGCAGGCGTCTCCGACGACGGGAATGAAGTCTATCTTTTAGTCGTGGACGGCGGGGATTTCTACTACTCGAACGGTATCGGATGCGATGACCTGGCCCTGCTGATGAGAGGGTGCGGGGCAAGCGATGCAATAGCCCTTAGTTCGGGTGCGGAAGTGACCGCAATCTGGCGGAATATCAGGTCCGAGACGCTTTTCGAGCCTCTCAACAGGCCTTCCGACAAAGGACTGGAAGCGGAAATTTCCGGTGGTCTCATCATAGTTCAATAACGATTCTCAAAACAGATGGCAATGAAAACATATGTTCGCTTCATAATACCGCTGATGGCGTCGGCCGTACTGTCCGGCTGCCTCGGCAGCGAAGACAACACCGGATTCGACCCGGAAACCCCGGAAATATCCTTCTCGCAAAAAACATTCACCATAGGGAGCGCCGGCGGGGAAATTCCCCTGAAATTAGAATCCAATCTGCCCTGGCGCATCACTTCTACAGCTTCCTGGGTGTCGGTATCCGAAAATCACGGGATG
>CALUQC010000032.1 GCA_944322805.1 uncultured Bacteroidales bacterium
AGAAACGCCTCCCTGTCGGACTCCTCATCCGTGCCGTCGGCTCCGTAGTCTTCTATGTTGTAAACCTTGTATCCGTTGCTTGCGGTGCAGGTCCCGTCTGCGTTTTCAGTGACGGTGATCTCGGCAGGAGCTTCTTCGCCGTGCATGTAGCCGGCATAAGAAAAATCGAGCAGGACATTGTCCGGATCACCGGCCTGAAAATTTCTCCAGGCTTCCGTATATACGCTGTTGTAGTCTTCGTTGATAAGCGTGAACTTGAACGTATATGCCCTCAGATGCTTTTCTGCGGATTCGAGGTAAACCACTACGGAATAATAATCGGTCCCGGCACCCGCTGTACCCGGAGCCGTCACTGTAAACTGGTGCCGTCCGTCTTCGAGTTCCTCTATTCTGGCATTCCAGTTTTCCGGAACGGAGGCAAAATAGGCATCCGCTACATCCTCGGTGAATGTGGCATTGAACATTTTCGATTCGTTCAGGTAGATCGGCTCTCCTTTCTCCATGTCGAAGTCGGTGACGGTCATCCGGATTTCTTCCTCATGGACGTTGAGGGACAGGCTCTCTCCCGAAGCCATTATGATGTCGAGGGTCTGGTTTTCTTCATTGTAGTCGACGCTTTCGAAAAACGAGTCGGTAATGCTCTCTCCGGTAGCCTTGATCTTGTTTTCTGCGTCAGGAATGTATTCCCATGTGTTTCCTCCGTCCGTACTTAGCTGCCAGTAGCCTTCAGCATCGACTCCGATGGTCGGGATGATGCCGCCGGCGTTCTGCGAGCCTTCGATGATTTGAGGCTCTATGTCGTCCCATATCTGCAAGGTCCAGTTGCCGTCCTGATCCAGTCCTATGGTCGGGGTCACGCCGTTTCCGTCTTCAGCGATATATATGGTGACAGTGCTGCCGTCGCTCATGTCTAACTGATAGACTGTGTTGTCGCTGTATGCATGGACATCCATGACGACAAGTCCCCCGGTATGAAGGATGTATGCGGCTGTGGCATTCGAGTTGATTCGGGTCACCTGCTCTTCCAAAGCCTCCACCCTGCTTTCAAGGTCGGTCAGCTGCGACTCGAGGCTGGCCGTGTCCGCACAGGACATCCAGCCGGACGCTGCCGCAGCGAGACAAGTTATTTTCAGATATAAATTCCTCATAATGCGTAATATTTAATCCCTCATTCTGCTTTTCCGAGGGTCAGATGTCTTAGTATTTGTTCACGGTGCCAGATGTCATCCGCTTCTTCGAGCTTCCTGTCAAGAATCCCGCACAGCGATGAGAACAGTTCGGGATGTTCGGAGAAAGACAGGCAGTGCATCTGGTAAGGGTCATTCCAGTCGTCGAAAATCAGCACCCTTGCGAGTTCCCTGTCACGCGTAATGGAGATTTCCATGGTGTAACGGTCCGTCTTGATGCCGCGCGCTTCAGGGAAGATGCCGTGGACAATGCCGTTTTTATCTGCCGGCCCGTCCAGATTCCTGATATAGAGTGCTGCATCCGGGATATCGCAATCCTCTCCGTTTTCGAGGATGACGGGAGCAAGGTTGCGCCCTTCTGCAGTTTCCGGGATTTTGTCCCCCAGCCCTGCGAGTGCCAGCACCGTAGGCATTATGTCAGTAGTGCTGAGCAATGTGGAATCCACCCTGTGCCGGATTTTTCCGGGATACCTTATTATAAAAGGTACGTTGAATGACTCCGTGTAGATGGAATTCTTCGGGTCGAGCGTGCCCTGGCTGCACATGGTCTCTCCGTGGTCGGAAGTGAAGACTATGATAGTGTTCCTGTCCAGTCCGAGCCTTTTCACTTCGTCGAGAAGTCGTCCGAATTCCCTGTCCACTCCGGTCACGTTCGCGAAATAATATCTCGCTGACGGTGCTTTCGACAGGGTAGTGTCCGCATTGGGCCTTACGTAAAGTTCGGAGTAGTCCATATCCTGGTATAGGGCATAGTCTTCTTCCATGCAGTCGTCAAGGCTCTCGTACGGGCTGTGCGGCGGATTGTAGGCCAAAGCCAGGAAGAACGGCGCCTCGGGGTCGCGCTCTCCGTTTTCGTTTCTAAGGAATTCTATGGCCTTGTCCGTCTCGTGCTTTACCGAATATTCATGCGGGTCGTGCCGGACACCGTCGGTATCCCAGTAGTGAGGATTCTTGTGTACGTCGAACGTGCCGTATGAATACCAGTATGAGAAGCCGTGCCTGCGCTCCGGCGGCGTATATGCGTCCCATTCCGGATTCCTGTCGCTGACATAGTGCCCCGGACGTGCAGGGTCGTTTTTCATGGGCGTTTCCGCGTGGAGCTTCCCGATGTAGCCGCAGCTGTATCCGTTGGCTGAAAAAACATCCGAGATGCAGACGGCGTCGGGATTCAGCGTGCTTTCCGGACGGAGAGCCATGCAGTTCAGCGTAACTCCGCTGCGTTCCGGATACATCCCTGTCAGGAACATCCCCCTGTACGGACTGCTCAGAGGACATGTGCTCACTGCTTTCGACATGACAAGGGATTCGTCCGCGAATCTGTCAAGATTCGGGGTCCGGACCGGATCAGCCTGCCATCCCACATGGTTTTCGTATTCTTCTTCCGACCAGAAGCCTAATGACTGGTTGCGGAACTGGTCGGGGAAGACATAAATCACGTTGGGCTTGTCCACTGTACCGGTGCCGCATGCGATGACGGCCAGTCCGGAAACGGGAATCAGATATTTTTTCATGTCCATGTTCCGAAAAGTTTAGTTTTTCCTCTTAAGCAGGATTTCTTCCGTCCTGCCTTCTCCTGTCAGGAATACAAGTTCCGTATTGCCACCGGCATCCGTCACTTTCACGTTACTTTTGCCGCTGTCCGCCAGTTCCCATATTCCGTTGAGAGTCAGCCTTACTTCCGTCTGTCCGCAAGGCGAATCCACCCATTTCCTGCCGTAGATGCTCCTTTCCACGCGCTTGCCGTTTTCATCGAAGACCTCGTCGCTCGGACCTTCGTACAATGCAAGGTCCGGATTGCTGACGCTCAATGTCATGGTGTCGCCCGAGCAGCTGTACATAATCATGGAAGGGGATGCTGACGCAATGATTCCGTCGTCTCCTCCGTCTATGCCTTCGAATACGGCAAAGGCCGTCTCTCCGCTTTCATTGTCCCTGACAATGTGGGCCTTGCTGTCGCATCTTATGACTTCGTACGGTGCTTCTTCCACGTATTTTTCCACCCTTTCCCCTGAGGCGTGGATGACTGCCATGTATTCATATCCTCCGTCTTCCACGATACTGCCGTGCCGGATATACGCTTTCTCGAAATATCCTTCCGTTGGGGCCATGGTCTCCTCATGCAGCGAGTGCTGCAATCCTCTGACCGCCACGATATCGGCGTCCTTGACTATGAAGGCATTGCCGAATCTGTCCGTAATCGATACCCTGCTGCCTGTGATGTGCAGTGTGTCTCCCGATGCGTTCATGGATACTCCGCTGCCGGCAATCCCGGCTGCCACGGTGCTGTCCGGCAGGGCATTCTGGAACAGGGTAGTATGAAGTTCCGAGCCTCCGAGCCTGTTCCGGAGCCCGGAGCCGAGAGCTATGATCCTGTCTCCGAATGCAAAGAAGGACTTCAACCCGCGGAGAGAGCCGTTGTACTTGTCATGTTCGTGAAGTTTCATGGCAAAGGCTCCGTCCATGCCCTTGTGCGATACCCCTCCGGCAAACCATTCGTCCGAAAGCAGCATTTCCTCGTAGCCCGAGTATTCGTCCACGTTTAGGACGTTGGCCAGCATGTCTTCCATCGGGATTTCTGCTGCCGTAGTCCCCGGGATGTGGCACCAGTCCCATCCGTCTACCTGAAAACCGGAGCCGGTGGCGCTGACATGGCTTTCAGGGTCGGCCATGATCTGCATGCTTCCGTGTGCGAGGTACCGTCCGTAAAGGTTGGCGCCCTGGTAGATTTCCGATGCCCAGATATAGCGGCTGTGACCGGCTATCGTTACCAGCCATTCTCCGCGTCTGTGCGACATGGAACAGGCGAAACCGTAGGTGTGGCAGCCTTCCGGCGCTTTCTCGGCCTTGATTCCGGCATCGGTGAATTTTTTTCCAAATGGGCCGCTCCCGTCAAGCCTCATGTAGGCGGCCGCGAGTTCCCTGTCGATTTTTTCGGAGCCGTCCGGTGAGCCGGCGTCAGCTAAAAGCGAATAATGTCTCGGGATAAGGGCTCCTTTCCCGTCAGGGTGCCGTCCGGACATGGCTAAAGGAAACGAGCAGACGTTACAGTAGAATCTCATTTCCAAAAGTGCGTTTTTCAGTATCCTGTGGCTTGTCTCGGATATGGCGAAGCCGGTATTGCTCAGCATCCATACGGCGTTTACCGCCCCGTCGAATCCTCCCGTGGCATAGGCCGGGTACGCTTTCCTGTGATGCATGACCGTGCCGTCAGTCTTGAAACACGGCCTGAGCCCGTCTGCATATCTGAAACCGTTGTCCACCCAGCGTGAAAGGGCCTTCATATAGGCCACCTTGTATGGCGAGTCTTCGAGCATGAGCAGGGATGCCACCCGCCCCATGAGCGACGTGTTGAACGCATCGATATCCATGCCGGGCTCTTCCGGAGCCGTCTTGACTTCGCCTACGCCCGAGAACCACTCCATCGCGGCCTGGACTTCCGCAGCTATCCCGGCCTGTTCGAGAACTTCCTTCATGATGACCGGTGCGGTGTAGAAATTCCTCATGCTGTAGCCGAGATGGTGCAGCGTGCCCTGTCCGCTTCCGGCTGCAAAGCCCTGGTCGAGCAGGTGCCGCGTAAGATTTACGTACATCGATGCCGTCTCGGCTTTCAACTCCGGATTCTTTTCATTCTTCCAGGCTAAGGCGAGCTGGAACAGGTTGTCGTTGGCCTGCCTGAGAAGCTGCCCGTTCCGGCCCAGCTGTTCCGAAACGTCGTTAATGCCGAGATTCAGAAACGTTTCTCCGTATCTGGTGAAGAAAACCGGCTTGCCTTTCAAGGTGCCGTCCGGATTGTCCGATATTCCGTAGCCGTCATACATTTTTCTCAGCCTGTCCATGTCCCACGGGCTTTTCCCTGCACAGATTATTTCGATGAACCTGTCGTTTACGGTCTTCATGTCTTCCGCCTCCTTTTCGCTGACGGATGCTGACGGCACGATGTCGAGTTTCTTGTTCCAGCTGTTGTTCAGGACAAGCCAGTGCGAGGTCGTTTCCTTGTTTATGAAAGGCGCCTGCCAGTCCGGAGTGTGATGGCGGATGTCTTCGAATGCGGCAGGGATGATGCCGTCAAAATACAGTACGCCTTTCCTGACCTGCTCCGGAGCCGTAATGACGATTCTGTCCATCCCGGTTTCCGGCGTCCCGCTCATGTCCCTGTCGAAAGCGACCCATGCTCCCCTCCAGCCGGTGAAGCCGAGTCCGTAGTCGAAGCGGCAGCATTCCTTCTCGCCCTTGAAGAAAGTGAATCTCAATGTCCCTTCGAGGGATGACGGAGAGTAGACCCAGAAGACGAAAGAGGATACCGATGTCTCTTTTGGATTAGGATTTTCCGGAAGATATGGAATCTCTCCCGGAATGACAATCTCCGCTCCGCGTTTTTTCCATTCCCATTTCAGAGACTTCCCGCCGTATTTGCTGTGGCTTTCGGATACCGATACCGAGGATTTTTCCGGCAATACGGACCCCGTGCCGTCTTCGAACGACATTACTCCGCTTCCGGGGGCGAAATCAACGACCTTGGCATTTGCCGAAAAGATAAACGCCAAGGCCGACAATGTACATAAGACTTTCAGCATATTACTTTGTTACCGGAGCAATTCCTTTTTCAATATTGCCTTTCCTTATGAGAGCTTCGAGGAAATAATAGTCGGCATAGTTCAGAGGAACGTCTATGCTGCTTCCATGCGGCAGGCTGCCGACGGAATGCATGAGGATGAATCCTCCGTTGGTGCCCTGTGCCGCCCTGTATGCCGGCGAAGACAGGGATTCGATGATCTTGTCGGCCTTTTCCTTGTATTCGGCCTTGCCGGTATGCCAGTTGAGTTCATACAGGGCTGACGCTATGATTGCTGCGGAAGAAGCGTCACGGTACGTGTTCGGAATATCCGGGCAGTCGAAATCCCAGTACGGTACGAGATCCTCCGGCATGTTAGGGTTGGAAAACAGGTATCCGGCCACGTTTTCAGCCCTTTCCAAATATTTCTTGTCTGAAGTGAACCTGTATGCCATCGTGAAGCCGTAGATGGACCATGCCTGGCCTCTTGCCCAGGCGGATTCATCCGCATAGCCCTGGGCTGTGTACCTTCCCCTGACAGCACCTGTCTCGTCATCATAGTCCACGACATGATATGTGCTGTAGTCCGGACGGTAATGGTTTTCCATTGTCTTGTCGGCGTGGCTTATAGCAATTTTTGCATATGTGGAGTCTCCTGAGAATTCTGTAGCCTTGAAAAGCAGCTCGAGATTCATCATGTTGTCGATGATGACAGGGCATTTCCAGCCCCTTTCGGCCTGCCAGCCCCTGTCAGTGTTCCATGACTGGAGCACCCCGGCTTTCGGCCTGAATCTCGTGGAAAGCGACTTCGCCGTGTTTACGATGACATCCTTGTATCCGTCTATGTGTTTGAGCCTCAGACCGTTTCCGTAACTGTCATATATCATGAAGCCTACATCGTGATGCCATGTCAGGTACTGGATGGAGTCGAGTATCTCGGTGTGCTTGCGGGCATGGTCTGCCCAGTATTCGTCCCCCGTAAGCTCGTACATGTACCAGAGGGTCCCGGGGAAGAATCCGCTTACCCAGTCATCCGTAGGTACGTATTCTATCTCTCCGTTCTTGAAAGTGGACGGTATTCTGACAGTATCTCCTGCTTCGGATGCTTCGACGAGCGATTTCAGCTGTACGGCAGCATTCTTCACGTTATCTGCGATGATGTCGTTCTTCGGCGCACATTGCACGGCCGCTACTGCAGCCAGCGCCAGCGTAGAAAGCAATTTGAATTTCATTTTTATGGTTTTAGATAGTTATTAGTCCGTGTTGCCGCACATCGTGCGCACTGATTTCCGCGAATTTAGTCAAAAACTTTTTTATGACAAAACAAAAAAAAACGAATTGTCTCCACATTCTAATTTTGTGATAATTTCACCTTGTGCGTTCAAAAATTAATTGTATTTTTGTGAAATACCATGTAATTGATAACAGTATGAAACGTATTTCCATAATATTGTTTTTCTTTTTCATGTGCCTTGTCTCCGGGCGTGCGGCCATCAACTCCCAATACAACTTCGAATCCGGCGTGCCGGGCTTCCTGAAAGTGGCCGGAAACGGAGAGGTCGTGTCTTCTTCGGAAAAATTCAAGGACGGAAAATCTTCGGTAAAGTTTTCGTGGAAAGGCCAGGCTGCCCTGACTTTCAACAACTGCACGGATATCGAGGCTTCCATGAAGGTGAACGGGGCCGGACTCATGATATGGATATACAATCCTGTCCCGATGGATGCTCCCCTGCGTTTCACATTCTGGAACTGGAGCGACGAGGAGATATGCCATTTCGACTTCAACATGAATTTCAAGGGGTGGAGGACCGCATGGATCAAATACATTGACATGCCGGCTCCATACGGACACTACGGAGACAAAAAAGTCGCCGAGAGGGCTACGAATGTGGCTAAAATGACCGTTGTGCCTCCGGCAACAGTGCCTGAAGGTACAATATATCTGGACAGGGTGACTTTTTCGACAAAGAAACTGCATGACCAGATCACGCCTGACATGCAGATTCCGGACAATAATTACAATCTGAAACGCAACATGTGGCACTGGTGCCGCCTGTGGGAATGGGAGCAGTATCCTGCGCTGGAAGTTTCGCAGATTACCGAATCCCAGCAGAAAATGCTCGACACGGTGGAGGAAAGGATGGACAGGACCATCAAGGCTGCCAATTCGAGCGAGAACTACGTGAAGGGCACCCTGCTCGGAAGGGCGGACGACATGTATGAAAAGTACGGCCTGTCGCGGCTTCCGGACGGCTCCGTGACCGGAGCACCTCTGCTGAGTGACGACGAGTTCAACAATTCCCTCGGGGAGATGCGCATAAGATTCATCGGGCAGTTGATTTACTACTATGCCCAGGACTATTCCTATACCGGAAACAAGGCGAATCTCGACAAGGTGTTCGTGGCCATGGACCATGCCATAGACCAGGGCTTTGCATATGGAAGCGGGCAGGGTACCAATCACCATTACGGATATCAGATAAGGGAGCTTTACAGAGGCATGTGGCTGTTGAGGGACGAAATCGCCGCTGCCGGAAAGTCCGATGAATACGTGAAGGTGCTGGAGTACTGGAGCGGTCTGCAGGAGGCGCGTATCCCGTTTGTCTACGGCAGGGACGAGATACTGGACAGCTGGCATACTCTGCTTGACGCGAAAATCATTTCGGCGATGATGGACCCGGATCCGGCATCAAGGTATGCTAAAATGGCATCCCTGTCGCGCTGGGTCTCCGGCTCTCTGGGCTATTCGCCGGGAACGCTCGGCGGATTCAAGGTGGACGGCACTTCGTTCCATCATGGCGGGCACTATCCTGCATATTCGGTCGGAGCTTTTGCCGCGGTGGGAGATTTCTGCCATTATACGGCAGGGACGGATTTCACTATCACGGAAGATGCCCGCAGGACTTTCAAGCATGTCCTGCTGACGATGCGTGACTATTGCAACCTTACGGACTGGGGGGTAGGCATCTGCGGCCGGCATCCCTTCAACGGATTTATTCCAAAAGCCGACATAGAGGCGTATGCCGCATTGGCCTTGCTCGGGGATCTGACCGGCTCCGGACTGGCTGCCGACCCTGATCTCGGAGGCGCATATTTTTACCTCGGAGGCAATAATCCGGAGAGTGTGTCCGAATTGAAAAAAGCCGGCATTTCCGGACCTTCGGATGCTCCGGAAGGCTTTTTCGTCATGAATTACGCCGCTTTGGGCATACATCGCAGGGACAACTGGATGATTTCTCTCAAGGCCTACAATTCCGACGTGTGGAGTGCAGAGATTTATGCTGCGGACAACCGTTTCGGAAGGTATCAGAGCTACGGTACTGTGCAGCTGATAGGAAGCGGCAAGCCGGTTTCGGCAAAGGACAGCGGATTCTCGCAGGAGGGCTGGGACTGGAACAGGATGCCGGGGGCAACGACCGTTCATCTTCCGTTCGACATGCTCGACAGCCCGCTGAAAGGTACCCTGATGGAACGGAATGATTCCCGTTTCCCGGGAGTGTCGTCCTTGGAAGGGCGGAACGGCATGATGGCTTTTACTTACGTGGAGAAAGACCGCGTGAATTTCTGTGCGGGCGCCACTGCGACCAAGAGTGTATTTTGTTTTGACAACAGGATAATATACACAGGCAGCGGCATTTCCAATACGAAGAACTACGGCTATCCTACGGAAACCACTCTCTATCAGCTGAGACTTGATGACAGGGAGGGAATGATTCTGGACATAAACGACGATTTCTTCGGGGATTTTCCTTTCCCGTCCACATACAGGTTTGCAGGAGAGGGGCAGGCAGTGCTGAATGACATACTCGGCAACTACTTCATCATTCCGGATGCCGCAGGCCTGACAGTGGTGAAGCAGACCCAGACTTCTCCTTCGGATACCAAGAAAAAGGAGGGGACCGGAGATTTCGTGACGGCATATATCGACCACGGAGTATCGCCGGAGAATGCTTCTTATGAATACATGATGCTTGTACAGCCTACCGGAAAGGAGGTGAAGCAGTATTCCAGGGAGCTTCCTTATACTGTCATCAGGCAGGACGACTGTGCTCATGTGCTGAATGACCATATTACGGGCATTACGGCGTATGCCTGCTACAAGGCCTATGACGGGGCGGCTTCGGCAGCAGGATTCGCAAAACTTCCGAAAGGAAAGGACATGAAGCCTTATCTTCCTGTCGCAACGATAGATGCGGAGACCCTTGTCATGGAAAGGACGACTGAGGACGGTACTGTCGTCATGAGTATCTGCACCCCGGATCTCGGAATAACCCAGAAGGCATATACCACCCCGCAGCCGAGCCAGCCGCTTTTGAAGAAGGTGACGATAGACGGAGTGTGGGAAATTGCCGTCCCATCCGAAAAGGTTTCCGTAATACGTGAGGGCGGCAAGACCTGCGTTACGGCAACCTGCACGGACGGGCAGCCGGTGGAATTCAGACTGAAAAAAATCTGAGGTCTCCCGTTATCAACAGAATAATCCAATAAACTAATAATCTTGACGATGTATAAACTAACTGTATTATTGACGACGCTGGCTTTATTCCTGTCATCGGTATGGGGGGCGTCGGCGCAGAATACTGAGGTAAAAGGCCGTGTCACGGATACTTCCGGGGAGCCGCTCGTGGCGGTGACGGTTTATGAAGCGGGGAATACTTCCAACGGCACGGTGACGGATGTAGATGGAAATTACACCATTTCGGTACCCTCAACGGCTACCTTGATATTTTCCTGTCTCGGTTTCGAGGAAATACAGGAAGCCGTGGCCAGACGCAGCACCATAAATGTGTCCATGTCGGAAGAACAGCTCTCTCTTGATGCCGCCGAGGTGGTGAGTGTCGGTTACGGTTCGGTGACGAGAAGGGACCTGACAGGCTCCGTCAGCAAGGTGGATATGGGCGAAATCATGAAAACTCCCGTGACCAATTTCGACCAGGCCCTGACCGGACGTGTCGCCGGAGTGGTAGTTACGACTTCCGACGGCTCTCTCGGAGCTGAAGCGAATATAACCATCAGGGGAAACAACTCGCTGACCCAGAGCAGCGCGCCTCTTTACGTCATCGACGGATTCCCGTCCGAAAGTTCCCTGGCATTGTCCCTGAACTCTGCGGACATCGAGTCCATCGACATCCTGAAAGATGCTTCCGCGACTGCAATTTACGGAGCGAGGGGTGCGAACGGCGTCATTGTGATTACCACGAAACAGGGTGTGGAAGGCAAGCCTAAAATCAGTTTCAGCGCGTCCTGGACCGGGAACAAGATTTACAACAAGGTGGATCTGATGGATGCATACGAGTTCGTGGATTTCCAGACCGACATGTTCAACCAGTCGGGAGGTACCAATATCTATCTGACACATGACGGAGAGACACTGTACACCATAGATGACTACCGGAATGCCAGGACCATCGACTGGCAGGACCAGATATACAGGACGGCATTGGTGCAGAACTACAATATCTCCATAAACGGAGGAAGCAAGGATACCGGGACCCGCTATGCTGCGAGCTTTTCAGTACTGGACCAGGACGGTATCATAGTAAATTCCAATTTCCAGAGGTACCAGGGCAAGATAAACCTGTCCCAGGATCTTGGAAAGAAAGTCAAGGCGGATCTGAATGTGAACTATTCGAGGTCAGTCACGAGCGGTACGAATCCTACGGCCGCGCAGCAGTCATCATCGGCATCCGGATGGCTGCTCTATTCGGTGTGGGGCTATCGTCCGGTGAAGCCTCTCTGGGATACGACATCGGACGATGTATTCCTGATGTCTCCTATCGATACGGACATCGCCGACTCGAACGACTACCGTTTCAACCCTGCCCTTTCGGTGAGGAATGAATACAGAAAGACTATCCAGGACTATCTGAACGCCCAGGCTGGTCTTACCTATACCATCATACCGGACCTTGTCCTGAAAGTGACCGGTACCTACACTCTCCAGGAAAGGCGCAGAGAGGAATTCAACGGTACCCAGACTTACACCGGATATGACGGCTCGCCTTCCGGAAACGGCATCAACGGAGCCATCTACTGGACCAATTGGCTGACCTGGTTGAATGAAAATACCCTTACCTGGACCAAGCATATCCGCAGAAACCATCATCTGACGCTGCTCGGAGGTCTTACTTTCCAGGGACAGTCCCAGGACTATAAGGGTACGAGGTCAACCAACATGACTACAGAGGAGCTCGGACTGAACGGAATGCACACCGGAAACTATCAGAGCGTCACACCTTACGAGTACAACTGGAGGATGATGTCGGGCTTTGTCAGGCTGAATTACAACTACAGGTACAAATATTATCTTACGGCTTCTTTCAGGGCCGACGGTTCTTCCAAGTTCCCGACACATAACCGCTGGGGCTACTTCCCGTCGGGCTCTGTGGCATGGAACTTCAACAGAGAGGAGCTTCTGAAAAACAGCAGCTGGCTGAAGAACGGAAAACTCCGCCTGTCGTGGGGTCTTACGGGTAACAACAGGACAACTACCCCTTATGACTTCTATACCCAGTATGTCGTCCTGCCGGGCAGCTCGGAATCGGGTGACTATGTATTCAACGGAGAGATAGTATCGGGATATTTCCCCGAAAATCTCGGAAACAACGGCCTGAAGTGGGAAACGACCGAACAGTGGAACGCGGGTCTGGATCTGTCGTTTTTCGAGAACGACAGGATAAAGCTGACGGTGGACTGGTACAGGAAAAATACTTACGACCTGCTGCTGAACGCTACGATGCCGTCATCTTCCGGATATGAAACGGCGATGATGAACATAGGCTCCATGCGCAATTCCGGATGGGAGATTTCACTGGAGACCCTGAACATAAACAACAAGAATTTCCAGTGGACGACGTCTTTCAATATAGCTTTCAACAGGAACAAGGTGACTGCGCTCACTTCCGGACAGCAGTCCCTCCTGACATCCGTTTCATGGGACCAGAGATTCAACAGCCAGTATCCTTATATCACCCAGGTGGGAAAACCTTCCGGAATGATGTACGGCTATATATACGAAGGCACTTACAAGGCTGATGACTTCGTCGGAGGCTCCCTGAAAGACGGAGTGCCTTATCTTTCGAGCGTGGCAAGGACGTCCGTACGTCCGGGCGATCCGAAATACAGGGACATCAACCAGGACGGTGTAGTGGATGACAACGACCGCACCATTATCGGATGCGGACAGCCTCTGCATACCGGAGGCTTCGGGAACTCGTTCTATTTCTATGGTTTCGATGTCAACATTTTCTTCTCCTGGAGCTATGGAAACGATGTCCTGAATGCCAACAGGCTTATTTTCGAGAACGGCTCCATTTCCAATCTGAACCAGTTCTCGTCCTACAAGGACAGATTCGACGCAGTGACGAATCCGGACAGCGACATTCCGCGCATAAATGCAAACGGCATGTTCGTTTATTCTTCGAGAGTAGTTGAGGACGGCTCGTTCCTGAAACTGAGGAATGTTTCCATAGGCTATACTCTTCCTCGCCGTGTCCTCAGGACGATGCATTTCGATACAATGAGGGTGTATGTGTCTGCCGACAACATATGGACGCTGACCGGATATACAGGACCTGACCCTGAAGTGTCTACGAGAAATTCCGTGCTGACGCCGGGTTTCGACTGGTCTGCTTATCCGAGGGCTTTCGGACTGACTGCAGGTGTTTCATTCACATTCTGATATTGAGGAGGAAATATGATGAATATAAAATTGAATATAACTGTTCTGATTGCAGCATCTTTCGCCGGAATTTCCTGCAGTTTCCTGGATGTACCTCCTACAGTCCTTACTGGTGATACCTATTATCAGTCGGAAGACGACTTCCGGTATGGACTTGCGGGCGTGTACGGCTCCTTGAACAACGAGGCATTTTACGGCAACTATTACTCCCTGATGCTGTCGAATACCGACGACTTGAGTTATTACAACAGGTCGTCAGCCAACAATTATTCCGTCTGGTACACACACGATGCCAGTTCTACGGAAATCTATGAAGCATGGACGGAAATCTACCGCGGCGTGAACAATGCAAACGTGCTGATGGAGGCATCGGAGAATACCGAATTCGACAATGACAAGGTGTATTACAACGAGGCCCGCTTCCTGAGGGCATATTATCATTTCATCCTGGCTCAGGCATGGGGTGACGTACCGTTGAGGACAAAGCCGATAAAGACCCTTGAAGACGAGACGAACTGTCCCGCCACGTCCCAGCTGGAGATTTTCAAGTGGGTGACGGACGAGATGAAGGCCGTGCTTTATGCCGGCATGGACCGGTCTTCCGACGATGCTTCCGCAGAGCCGACCCTGGAGGAACTGACGGCGTATCTGGCGGCTACGGACCTGACCAATGCACCGTCGAGGGTGACCAATACCACGATAGCGGGTATTCTTGCCAGGGTATATCTTTTCATGGCGGGAGAGTCCGTGGAGGGTACGACGCCTGACATGAAGACGGAATATTACACCGAGGCGAAAAAGTTCGCAAAGGCTGTGATTGACTGCGGCCTGCACCGGCTGTACGGTGAGGATGATCCAAACATGAACGGCTATGCGGAAATGTTTATCAACATGATATCCGACAAGTATGACACGGAGTACCGCGAATCCATGTGGGAGGCGGACTTCCTCGGCAACCGTTCAAGTTCGGACAACTGGAGCAACGGACGTATCGGAGACCTTATCGGCCTGCAGTCTTCGGCTGATGTCGGGACTTACGATATAGTGAACTGCAACTACGCATACGGCCAGTACAACGGCTCGCTCAAGCTCTGGGAGCTGTACTGGGAGACGGACAGGGTCGACGGGGAAAACCGGATAAGCCGGTCAGACGATGAAAAATCATCGGATTTTGCGGAAGACATATTCTGGGAGGAAATGCCGAAAAGCGACGAAAGCGACAAGCACTGGGACAAGAGGCAGTTCTGGAACATGTGCCCTTACAACTACGCCGGAGGGACCTTGTCTTCGGGAGGCCAGGTAGTGGCGACGTGGTTGGGAGGTATTGACAGGACTCCGTACAGAGTGTCTTCGAATACCACCGAGACCAATCCTACCATTGCTCAGGGTGTGAGGAACTGCGGAAAATACCGCAGGGAAGTGCAGTATGAAGGCGTGAAGGGGGACAGGGGCTCATATACTCCGGTCAACTACCCTATACTCCGCTTTGCGGATGTCCTTCTGATGTATGCCGAGGCTGTAGTGGCTTCCGGTGCTACGGGCGAGCTGCAGACGGCATACGAGTGTGTAAAGAGAGTCCGCGACCGTGCCGATATCGGGACAAGGGATTTTTCGGAGTATTCGGACAGCGAGGCGTTCATGCAGCTTATCCGCAACGAAAGAGGCAGGGAGCTTTGCTTCGAGTCGCTCCGCAAATACGACCTTATCCGGTGGGGCATATTCGTAGAGTCCATGCATGACTATATCGAGGATGAACTGGACCCTGACTGGGGTACGGGCAATACGGCTTCATTGGCTGCACAGATTGCGAGGAACGTCCAGAACAGGCATATCCTGCTTCCGATTCCGTCCATAGAACTCGGAGTGAATACGGCTCTGCAGCAGAACAGTTTGTGGAGATAGAAAAATTGACTGATAAACATCGAAGATATGAGAAACAGAATATTACCATATTTCATTGCTGCTTGCGGCATGGTGTCCGTCCTCGCGGGGTGCGAGCAGGCCAATGTATATCAGGATGTGGACTTCAGGGTGTCGCTGGATCCGTCCAATACGTATCAGACAGGAGATCCGGTCCGTTTCAACATCAGCGGGAATCCTGACAATCTCCTGTTCTACAGCGGAGAAGACGGCCATGAATATCAGTACCGGGACCGCTATCTGACATCTGCGGAGAATGTGGACTCCGTGGTGCTCTTCCTGCAGATACAGCACAGATCGGGGGCCAGGAACGAT
>CALUQC010000033.1 GCA_944322805.1 uncultured Bacteroidales bacterium
GACAGTGGATGCCGGTGAAAATCACGTGCTTCCGGCATTGGAGGCCAAGATACAGACCCTCGTGCCGCTCGACGAAATCAGCCATTGGCCGAATGCCGACAATACAGACGCCCTGCCGAACGAGATGACGAATTACAATGCGGATTTCCCTTATTCTATGCTTTTTGACGGAATCACCGATAAAGATCTGAACATGTGGCATACGAAAGGTGACGGCATCTCATATAATTCCCTGACGGAAGATCATCCGATCATAGCCACATTCGACCTCGGCGCCGAATACAATCTCAGTAGCTACAAGGTCTGGGGAAGATACGGAGGCACTGTCGACAACCCTATGGGCAACAAGGCGGGCGATGGTACATTCAATGACTATTTTGCATTCGGATGCTACAACCCGCGCATCTTCAAGCTCTACGGAAGCGCTGCCGAGCCGAAGAATACGACCGACGAGGACTATTGGGCTGTGAACGGCGGATGGCTCAGTGACTGGACCCTGCTTGCCGAGAGCGAGGTGGTAAGGCCGATCCAGAATGTCCCTACCGTCCCGGTAAGCGGACAGTCCGGAGACTACTGGATACCGACCGCGGAAGATTTCGAGGCTGCTGCTGCCGGATTCGAATTCGAGATAGACAGGGACCTTCCTGCCGTGCGTTATGTGAGAATCGTCATTCCGGAGACCTGGGACCCTTTAGAGCGGTACAGAATCTCGTTCGGCGAATTGCATTTCTACAGTTATCCAGATGCAAATGAAGAATAGTACCGCCATTTTCATTATGGTTTTGACGGCATCGCTGCTTGCGGTTTCCTGCGGAAGCCGCGGCGGTGCCGTTCTGACGGAAGCCCTTGACGACTCTGCCTGGGAGCATTCCGAGTGGATTTCAGTGGCTGATGCGCCTGTCGTTACATGCGTGATCAGGGACGGGGAGCGTGCGGCTGACGGGGCCGGCTGGTTCGTCTCGGAGGTGAAACTTTCCGGGAAGGTGGCATCAGCGAAATGGATGACGACAGGATTGGGTGTTTATCAGCTGTATGTCAATGGCGAGCCGGTCGGAGAGGAGGTATTGAAGCCCGGCTTTACCCATTTCAGGAAGACTAAGGTTTCATACACTTACGATATCACCGGACTCCTTTCTGAAAACAACGTCCTGGCTGCCCAGGTGACCCCTGGCTGGTGGGCCGACAAGATCATCACCCCTCTCGGGCAGACCGGGATGAACGGCAGGAAGTGCGCCTTCCGGAGCGTCCTGGAGATTGTTTATGCCGACGGCACCAGGGAATATTTCGGTACCGGTACGGCGGACTGGAAGGCAGGCATTGCCGGACCGGTGAAACACGCCGCCATCTATGACGGAGAAGTGTATGATGCACGGGAACTGCCGGGCTATCTTACTCCGGAGAAACTGTCTGTCCCGGAAGTGAATGATGAATTTGAAGGAGAAATCGTCCCTACCGCAGGAGCGGAGATATATCACAGGCACGATCTTGCCCTGAAACCGGTAAGGGCGTATGTCTGGAAGAATATCGAAGGCGTCCGCGAAGGTGAAGCCGGGAAAGTCGTGGTGGAAAGGGAATATGCGGACGGGGATGTCATGAAACTTTCCAAGGGAGAGAATTTGGTGATAGATTTCGGACAGAACTGCGCCGCCGTGCCTTACTTTGACTTCAAGGCGGCCGAGGGCGTGACATTGACCTGTCTGCCTGCCGAAATCCTGAATGACGGCAACGGCGCGGAATCCCGTGGCATGGACGGTCCGGAAGGCAGTATCCACCGCCGCAACCTCCGCACTCAGGACACCGGGCTGAGACTTGACTATACCTTTGCCGGAAGCGGCGGATATGTATCCTATATGCCGATGTGCACGTTTTTCGGCTATCGTTACATCAGCCTTTCCGCTGACGGGGACGTGACATTGAAAAGCGTCAGGTCGGTACCCGTGACTTCCATTTCAAGTGAGCTTGAGACCGGTGTCCTGACTACCGGCAGCGAGCTTGTCAACAAGCTGATTTCCAATACGGTCTGGGGCATGCGTTCGAACTACCTTTCAGTCCCTACCGACTGTCCCCAGAGGGATGAACGGTTAGGCTGGACGGCCGATACCCAGGTCTTTGCCGAGACCGGTTCGTTCTTCGCTTCCACGAAAGCGTTTTTCCACAAATGGATGCGTGACATGCGTGACACGCAGAGTCCGGAGGGCGGTTTCCCGGGAGTGGCTCCTTTCGGGCAGTACGGCAGTGCGGACAACGAGATGATGAGGTGCGGCTGGGCCGATGCCGGCATCATAGTCCCGTGGACCGTCTGGAAGCAGTTTGCGGACAGGGAAATCATCGACGAGAACTGGGAGGCCATGGAGAAATTCATGGAGCATATCGCGGCCACAAGATACAGACACAGCCTTCATGCTGCGGAAAACGGTAATTTCCAGTGGGCCGACTGGCTGAGTTACGAGCCGTTGGAGAGCTGGAGCGGGCAGTATCTGGAAACGGACAAGAACGGCACTTCCCGTATCCGTCCGGAAGCGATAGAATACTGGGACTTCCTCTGCGGCTCGTACTGGGCCATCGATGCCGGGATGATGCGCGACATGGCTGCCGCCACCGGCCGGGACGCCTCGAAGTATGAGGTTATGTATCAGGAGGCCAGGGCATATCTTAGAGAGACTTTCCTCGACGAGGACGGACTGTTCAAGACGAAGATTCTCAACACCATGCAGACTCCGGCGCTGTTCGCATTGAAGAACGGTCTTTTGGACGGTGAGGCGAAAGCGGCCATGACGGAACGGCTGAGAAACAATTTCGAAGACCATGGCGGCTGTCTCCAGACCGGATTCCTCGGCACGTCCATCCTTATGCAGACCCTTACCGACAATGGAATGGGTGATATTGCATACGACCTGCTTTTCCAGCGCAGGAATCCAAGCTGGCTCTATTCCGTGGACAACGGGGCCACTACGATATGGGAACGGTGGAACAGCTACACCATCGAACACGGAATGGGTCCGAACGGTATGAACAGCTTCAACCACTATGCTTACGGCTGCGTATGCCAATGGTTATGGGAGACTGCCGCGGGCATCTGTGCCGATCCTGCCGACCCGGGATTCAGGCATATCATCATGAAACCGATGCCGGACAAGCGTCTCGGCTCTGTAGATGCAGCC
The DNA here is from genome assembly GCA_944322805.1 of uncultured Bacteroidales bacterium. Classification (GTDB taxonomy): domain Bacteria; phylum Bacteroidota; class Bacteroidia; order Bacteroidales; family UBA932; genus Cryptobacteroides. The sequence goes on from CALUQC010000033.1 coordinate 3,162, forward strand.
TTCAAGTCTGCCGCCGGGCTGATCAGAAGCTCATGGAAGTACGAGGGCGACACGTGGGTATGGAATTTCACCATCCCGGAGGGCGCGACAGCCAGTGTCACTCTGCCGGGGGAGACCTCTGTCACGGAATACGGTCCCGGCTCCTACCGGATAACGAAATAAAAAAACGTGAGTCCGATGAGTTTTAATTTATTGAAAATCATCGGACTTCCACTGAGGAGCAGGACGTAAGTCCTGCGACGGGCCCCCGGCGAGGGGGCGGTAGGGGGTGGCGCCCCTTGAAAAGGGGCTGTCGCCACAGCGACTGGGGTTTGAGAAATCTGGATTTCAAAGAAATCCTTAACGACTGTTCGACGAATTCCTTGATCCTGAACAACATAAATTCGTCGAACTGACGTTAAAAATAAAAGGTTGTCATCCCGGGCACAGCCACGTTTCATTGTCATTCCGGGTACAGTCACGTTTCGCTTGAAATGACAGCGAAACGTGACTTTATTTTTTTTATATTTGACCATAAACGTTCACATATACTGTTGCGCCTTGGCAATTGCAAACAAGTTTGCATTGCTCTCGGCTTCTGCGTATATTTGTAAATTCATTGCGCCGTAGGCGTACTAAAATTTCGAATATGACGACGAATAACGGTTCCGTAAAAACCCCGTGGTACCCCTATACGGAGGGCGTGCCTGTACATCTCGACTATTTCAAAGGCTCCATGTTCGACATGGTGGCAAGCGTGGCCGGACGATATCCGAAAAACGTGGCATTCGACTTCATGGGCAGGTCGACGACTTATGCCGGGCTTGTGAAGAATATCGAGACCTGTGCCAAGGCCTTGAAAACCATAGGTGTCCGAAAAGGCGACTGCGTGACTATAGCCATGCCTAACTGTCCTCAGGCCATCTATATGTTTTACGCGGTCAACATGATAGGCGGCATAGCCAGCATGGTGCATCCGCTCTCGAGCGAGAAGGAAATAGAATTCTACCTGAACGAATCGAACAGCGTGACGGTCATCACTCTCGACCAGTTCTACGGAAAAATCGAGGCTGTCCGCAAGAATACCGGCATAGTGAATGTCATCATCGCCCGTATCAAGGACGAGCTTTCCAAGCCGATGAAAGTCGGATACATGCTGACGGAGGAGAGGAAAATAACGAAAATCCCGAACGACGCCCCTGTCATCACCTGGAAGAAGTTCCTGAAACTCGCCAAATGCTGCTTCTACGACTTCAAGGTGGAACGCGGAGACGATGACCCGGCGGTTATCCTTTATTCCGGCGGCACTACCGGCACTACCAAAGGCATTGTCCTGACCAACAGGAATTTCAACGCCCTTGCCGAGCAGGTCATAGCCACAAACCCCATGTTCCGCCCGGGCGACAGGATGCTGGCTGCCATGCCGGTCTTTCATGGATTCGGCCTCGGCGTCTGCATCCACACCATGCTTGCGAAAGGGGGCAGGTGTGTCCTCGTGCCGAGATTCACGGCCAAAAGCTATTCGAAACTGATTACCCGGTACAAATGCAATTTCATGGCCGGCGTTCCTACGCTTTATGAAGCGCTTCTCCGCCTGCCGAATATGAAAAAAGCCGACCTTTCTCATCTGAAAGGCGTATTTTCCGGAGGAGATTCCCTGTCCGTCGAACTGAAAAAGAAATTCGACCGCTTCCTGGAGGAACACAAGGCCACCATAAAAATCAGGGAAGGCTACGGTACGACAGAATGCGTGACGGCATCATGCCTGACACCGGTGAAGACTTCCAAGGAAGGCAGCATCGGCATCCCGTTCCCGGACACATACTATAAAATCGTCAAGCCCGGAACGGAGGAGGAACTGCCTTACGGCGAGGAAGGGGAAATCGTACTTGCAGGGCCTACGGTGATGTCGGGATATTACGGAAAGCCGGAGGAAACGGCGAAGACTCTGAGAAAGCATGCCGACGGGATGACTTGGCTTTATACAGGAGATCTCGGAAGCATGGATGACCAGGGCTTCATCTATTTCAAGGGGCGTATCAAGAGGATGATCGTCACTTCCGGATACAATGTCTATCCTGCGCAGCTTGAAAACATACTGGATGCCAATGAAAAAGTGCAGATGAGCTGTATCATCGGAGTGCCGGATCCTTACAAGATGCATAAGGTGAAGGCGTTCGTAATGCTTAAACCGGGTGTGCCGAAGACGCAGGAAACAAGAGATGAACTTCTGGCCTATTGCCGCAAATATATCGCGAAATATGCCATGCCTTACGATATCGAGTTCCGGGACGAATTGCCGAAGACGCTCGTAGGCAAGGTGGCTTACAGAGCGCTGGAGGAGGAAGAAATGAAAAAGCATGAAAACGCAGTCTGAATATTCCGGAATAAGGAAAGGCGTGGGTTTCCAGAAGGGGGTCTACGCTTTCTGCCGTGCGGTCATAGGTCCGTGGGTCACGCTGGCTCTCCATTTCAGCCACGGACCCTCACGGATCAAGAGCCGGACATTCCTTGCGTTGGGAAACCATACGCAGAATCTCGACCCCGCACTGCTCGTCATTGCCACGAAAAAACACATGCGTTTCGTGGCGAACGCCGCCATTACCAAAGGTTTCGTGGGGCTCATAATGAACAATTTCTTCGGTGTGATTCCACGTGAAAAGGGCGCGAAGGGAGACAAGGCCATTGCCCTTATCGAAGCGAATCTCAAGGCCGGAGTATCTGTGGGGATGTTTCCCGAAGGCAACAGATGCTGGGATGGCGAGACTGAGTTCATTGCGCCGAGAACTGCGCGTCTGGCAAAGGAGTCCGGCGCCGCTTTGGTCACTTACCGTTTTACCGGAGGGTATCTGCTCCGTCCGAGGTGGGCCTTGTTCAAGCGGAAGGGCCCGATGTACGGCGAACTTGTGAGGGAGTATTCCCCGGAAGAGCTGGCGGCCATGTCCGAGGAGGAAGTGTATGCCGCCATCTGCAGGGACCTGCATGTTAACGCGTATGAGGAGCAGGCGAAGACCGGAGCGCTGTATCCTGGAAAAAAACTTGCGGAAGGTCTCCAGTATGCGGCTTACCTCTGCCCGTCATGTTTGAAGATAGGCACGATAAGGACAAGCGGAGATGTCGTCAGCTGCAGCTGCGGCCTGCAGGCCAGGTATCTCGAGACAGGCTCGTTTGAAAAAATAGACAGGATGCCGTTCGACAATTTCGCGCAGTGGAACGCATTCCAGAAAAAGTGGATGCACGAGCACTGCGATGCCTTAATGAAGCAGACGGAAACGCCGATAGCGGCGGACGGCGGCTTCCATGTGACCCGGGAGGAAAACGGGAAACGTGAAAAAGTGGCTTCGGATGTCAC
>CALUQC010000034.1 GCA_944322805.1 uncultured Bacteroidales bacterium
GTTAGGCCGGATATACAGAAGAACAACACGGCTATTCCCGATAAAACCGTAACCTTCATATCGCTTAAAAATAAATGATGTCAATGCCTGCCGATTGCACACATCGCAAATATAGTCCCCTCCCCCTCGAAAAACAAAATTTATTTCAGTTTTTCCGATGCCGGACTGTTTCTAAAACTTATCTTTGCAGGGAAATACCATAATCGGAAACATGAAGACAGAAACCGTCACATCGGCGCAGAATCCCAAGATAAGGGAACTGCTCGCCCTGCAGGAAAAGTCAAGGACAAGGCGGGAGAAGGGACTCTTCGTAGTGGAAGGCCGCAGGGAACTCGGACATTGCATCGGAGCGGGCTTCGATGTAAGGACGGTTTTCATATGCAAGGATATCGTCAGCGAAGCGGAACTGGAAGGAATCCTCGGGAATATTGCGCCGACGGCGCAACGGCAAAAAAACATTGCCGCGACAGCCGGCACCCCGAATCAGGAAAATTTCCCGAACATCATCGAAATTCCGAAAGAGCTCTACCGGAAAATCGCTTACCGGGAAGGAACGGAAGGCGTCATCGCAGAGGTCAGGGTCCGGGAGAAAACCCTTGAAGACCTGAATCCGGGCGCAAATCCCTTGATAATCATCCTCGAAGCCGTCGAAAAACCCGGTAATCTCGGGGCGGTGCTCAGGAGCGCGGATGCGGCAGGAGCCGATGCCGTCATCATCTGCGACCCGACCACCGACATCTACAACCCTAATCTGATACGGGCCAGCATAGGAGCCGTATTCACGGTGCCTGTCGTGGCAGCCAGCTCGGAAGATGTGATAAAATGGCTCAAATCCAATGGCATAAGGATACTGACCGCGCAGCTGCAGGATTCTAAGCCGTATTACGACACGGACATGACCCGCGGCACGGCCATCATCATGGGAACCGAAGCGACAGGCCTGACAGGTATCTGGCGGGAAAACGCCGATGCACACATAAGGATACCCATGCTCGGCAGACTCGACTCGCTGAACGTTTCTGTCTCGGCAGCCATTCTCCTGTATGAAGCCGTCCGGCAACGCAGCATAAGCGCAATGCTCTGAAACTAAAGAAAATCCGTACATACAAATGAAAAAATTCGGTCTCATAGGCTATCCGGTAAAAGGATCGCTAAGCCCGGCGCTTTTCCTCGCCGGATACCATGGCAAATACAGATACGACCTCATCGAAAACCGGGATTTCGGAACGGCATACCGGACATTCCTGGATGAATATGACGGGATAAACGTCACGGCGCCGTTCAAGATGGACGCTTTCGGACAGGCCGGGAAAAAATCGGAAATCTGCACGAAGACAGGAGCTGCCAATCTTCTTCTCAAGGATGGCGGTACAATATCCGCTTATAATACCGACTATTACGGCATCGTGCTTTCCATCCTGGATGCACTGATTCCGGATATCGGAGGATACGGCTGGTTTATGGAAAACTGCATTGACGGAAACGATGACGGAAACGGCAATGCGGGAAAGGCCGGATTCGGATTCACGCCTCCGGCAGGACTCGCAGAGGCATTCCATGGACATGAGCCGAAAGCCCTGATAGCAGGCTGCGGAGGAGCCGGAAGGGCGGCAGCAGTCGCGGCAGCATCCCTGGGGTACCGCACGGTGCTTCTCAACAGATCCGTCTCCAAAGCCGAAAAAATAGCTTCTGACATACCCGAATACGGATTCGCCGTGGCCGGAACGGAGCGATTCCGGGAACTTTTCAGGGAAAGCGACCTTGTCATCTACACCATTCCCGGGAACATACCGGAACTTGCTTCCATGGACAGTTCGTTTTACAGGGGAAAAAACAAAATCGTGCTCGAAGCCAATTACAAGACACCCTCGTTCGGTCCCGTGCAGACAGGAATGCTCGAAAGCGAAGGAGGTATCCTTGTCTCCGGGAAACGCTGGCTTTTATACCAGGCCATGACAGGTTTCATGATTTTTACCGGCGAGAGACCGGACTTTCAGCAAATGTGCAAGGTTATCTGAAAAATAATGACTACCTTTCGGGGTTGTTCCGGCTGGGGCGGCTAAAAATAAAGGAAATAACATGTCTTTGAACAAAGTGATGCTTATCGGCAACGTAGGGAAGAATCCCGAAGTCCGGTATCTGGAAAACAATGCCAAGGTGGCGTCTTTCAGTCTTGCTACAAGCGAGAAATACAGGGACAGGGAAGGCCGGGTGAAGGAAATCACGGAATGGCACAGCATCGTCACGTGGAGGAGCATGGCGGACGTTGTGGAAAAATATGTCAGGAAAGGCACGCTGCTGTATGTTGAGGGGAGGCTCAGGACAAGGTCATGGAACGACAGGTCCGGCAACACGCGGTACGAGACCGAAATAATGGCCGACAACATGCAGCTTCTCGGCAGGGCTCCGGAGCAGCAGGACGGAAACGTCAGGCAGGAGCAGGACGGTTACACCAGGCAGCCCGTGAAGGAAAAGCCGGAAATACAGACGGATGCCGCAGATGACGGACTTCCGTTCTGAAAGCATTTGAAAAGTTAACATATAATATAAACAGACTGATATCATGAAATTAGACGTTGTTCTCGGCCTCCAGTGGGGAGACGAAGGCAAAGGAAAGATAGTCGACGTTCTCGCTGGCAACTATCCCATCGTAGCCAGGTTCCAGGGAGGGCCGAATGCCGGACACTCCCTTCACTTCGAAGGAAAAAGTTACGTTTTGAGATCCATTCCTTCCGGCATTTTCCGCCAGGGAGCCATAAACATCATAGGCAACGGAGTCGTGCTGGACCCGATTACTTTCAGGAAAGAATGCGAAAACATCGAAGCTACCGGAGTTACGGTCAGGGAACGCATCGTAATCGCCAAGAAAGCGCACCTCATACTGCCTACCCACAGGCTTTTGGATGCCGCGAATGAAGCGGCAATGGGAAAAGGCAAGATAGGCTCCACCCTCAAGGGCATAGGGCCTACCTACACCGACAAGGTCAGCAGGAACGGACTCCGCGTCGGAGACACTCTTGCAGCGGATTTCAGGGACAGATACGCCAAACTGAAATCCAGGCATGTGAAACAACTGTCGCAGATGCAGTTCGAATGCAATCCCGAAGCGGAAGAAGCCGAATTCTTCGACGCCGTCGAATATCTGAAAGGCTTCCGCCTCGTTGACTGCGAATATTTCGTCAACAGCCAGCTGAAAGACAAGGCCATATTGGCCGAAGGCGCACAAGGCTCCATGCTCGACATCGACTACGGCTCCTATCCGTTCGTCACGTCATCCTCCACGGCATGTGCCGGAGCCTGCATCGGTCTGGGAGTGGCTCCGTCAAGCATCGGGCACGTCTACGGTATTTTCAAGGCTTACTGCACCCGCGTCGGCAGCGGACCTTTCCCTACGGAACTTTTCGACGAGACTGGAGAGAAGCTCAGGAAGATAGGCAATGAATTCGGAGCAGTGACTGGCAGGCCGCGCAGATGCGGATGGCTCGACCTCGTAGCTCTGAAATACGCGGTAATGATAAGCGGGGTCACCGACCTTATCATGATGAAATCCGACTGTCTGGACTCGTTCGAGACCATCAAGGTCTGCACTTCCTACAAGGTGGACGGACATGAAACCGCGCAGGTTCCGTTCGATACTTATGCTGATATCGAGCCGGTATATACGGAATTCAAGGGCTGGAACGCAGACCTGACCGGATGCCGCAGGGAAAGCGAACTTCCTGCGGAGTTCAAGGATTATATCGCATTCATGGAAAAATATCTGGAAGTGCCGATAAGGATAATTTCATTAGGGCCTGACAGGGACGCCACCATTCACAGAATCTGACAATGACAAAGACGATAAAGATGCTCAGGGACAATAAAAGGACAAGGTGGGCGATGCTGCTTATCATATCGTTTGTGATGTTTGCGGCATACATAGCCTCCGACAATATTTTCTCGGTAGAAAAAATCCTGATGGACCCGTCCGGGTATGCAGTGACCCAGGTCGAATACGACAACCTCGCGGGAGCATATTCCATCTTCAATGTTTACCTCCTGATGCTGATTTTCGGAGGGCTTATTCTCGACAAGGCCGGAATAAGGTTTACGGGAATAATGGCATGTATCCTGATGGTGGCCGGCATCGGAATGCTCACATTGTCGCTTTTCGACCTCAGAAGCCTGACAGACAGCGGTGAACAGATAAGATACCTCAGTTTTCTCGGGGCAAAGATGAGGGCGCCCGTATTCTGGGCCGTAATAGGCATCGGAATTTACGGAGTAGGAGCCGAAATCGCCGGAATCACCGCCACGAAAGCCATCGCAAAATGGTTCGCCGGATATGAAATGGCATTGGCCATGGGACTCCAGCTTGCCCTTGCACGCCTGGGGACGGGCATCGCTTACGGGGCCACCCCGGTCATCGTAGACTCTGCCGGCGGGAACATCGGCATTGCAGTCCTTATCGGTTTGGTCCTGCTGTGCATCGGCCTTGTGGCCTTCATGTTCTACAGCATATTCGACAGGAAGCTCGACCGCCAGATTGCGGAAGCCGGCATACGGGAAAACACATCTTCCCCGGAAGACGAATTCCACTTCCGGGACATCATACAGGTCATAAAGAATCCGGCATTCTGGATGATTGCGTTCCTCTGCCTGCTTTTCTATGCCGCAGTGAATCCGTTCCTGAAATATTCCACAGGAATGATGACCGCCAAATTCGGTGTCAGCGAGACTCTCGCAGGGCTTTTCCCTCTGATTCTGCCGATGGGCTGCATAGTGCTCACCCCGCTTTTCGGCCGCATATATGACAAGAAGGGGCATGGGGCGGACCTGATGATTTTCGGAGCATTCCTCATCACGGCCGTACACCTGCTGTTCTCGGCTCCGTTCATCACGAACAAGTGGATAGCGCTCATACTCATGGCCCTGCTCGGCATCGGATATGCCATGCTGCCTTCGGCAATGTGGCCGTCAATCGCCAAGATAATGCCTGCCAAGCTGCTGGGCACCACCATGGCGCTGACATTCTACATACAGAATATCGGCTTCATCTTCGTTCCAAAGGCTATCGGCGCCATAAAGGAATCCACGAACGACAACTATACGTATGTCATGCTGTTTTTCGCCCTGCTCGGTGTCATAGCCATCCTGCTCGCATTCAGTGTAAAACTTCTCGATCACAAAAAGCATTACGGTCTGCAGGAGCCCAATATCAAGGAACAGGCATGAGGCTTTTGGACAGCATAGAGTTCCCTTCCGACCTGAAAGGGCTTGACATAGAGGAGCTGAAGCAGCTGTGTTCCGAAATCCGGGACTACATGATAGAGTGCTGTGCCACCAATCCCGGGCACCTCGGCTCCAGCCTCGGGGCCGTGGAACTTATCGTCGGATTCCACTATGTCTACGATTCTCCGCACGACAAGATAGTATTCGACGTGGGACACCAGGCCTATGCGCACAAAATCATCACCGGCAGGAAAGCCCTTTTCAGGCAGAACAGGAAGAAAGACGGAATCAGCGGCTTCACGAAGATGGCTGAAAGCGAATACGACGCGTTCGGGGCCGGACACTCCTCGACTTCGATATCGGCAGCCCTCGGCATAGCTTCCGCCGCCATGATGCGCGGACAGAAAGACAAGGTCGTGGCCCTGATAGGAGACGGCGCCCTGTCCGGCGGGCTTGCATTCGAAGGACTCAACAACGCCGGCAGCAGCAAGGCCGACCTGCTCGTCATCATAAATGACAACAATATTTCCATAGACCAGAATATCGGGGCCATACACGAACATCTCCTGAAACTCACCACTGACCCCACCTACAACAGAATCAAGACCCACATCTGGAACAGGATAGGTGAAGGCAAGTTCAGGAAAGCCATACAGGAAATGGTCGTAAGCGCCAAATCCCTTCTGGTCAAGAAATCGGGAGGAGATCTTTTCGAAGCCTTGGGATTCAGATATTTCGGTCCCATAGACGGGAACGATATCGGCCAGGTGGTGCATACCCTGAGAAAACTGAAAGAGCTGAAAGGACCGCTTATCCTCCATACCATCACCACGAAAGGAAAGGGCTTCGCCCCTGCCGAAGAAGACCAGACCGCATGGCATGCGCCGGGGATGTTCGATCCTCACACCGGGAAACGGATAGCCCCGTCAGGACACAAGGAAAGCAGGTATCAGGACGTGTTCGGGGAAGTCCTGCTGGAACTGGCAAGAAAGGATGACAGGATAGTGGGAGTAACGCCTGCCATGGCTTCCGGATGCGGCATGAACATCCTCTGCAAGGAAATGCCGGAAAGATTCTTCGACGTGGGCATAGAGGAGGAACATGCCGTGACCTTCTCCGCAGGACTTGCCTCGGCAGGCATGAAACCGTTCTGCAACATATATTCCTCATTTTCCCAGAGGGCTTATGACCAGATTATCCACGATGCCGCCCTGCAGGGACTCGGAGTGGTGCTCTGTTTCGACAGGGCCGGACTTGTCGGAGAGGACGGCGCCACCCATCACGGCAGTTTCGACATCGCGGCATACCGGAGTATTCCGGACATGGTCATAGCCGTGCCGAAAGATGAAGCGGAACTGAAGAACATGATGTACACGGCAAGCCGGTACGACAAGGGGCCGTTCATCATCAGATACCCGCGCGGATACGGAGAAGGCGTCGAATGGAGAAATGCGGATTTTGCGGAAATACGTCCCGGCAAAGGGGAAAAGATATCGGACGGAACGTCCACGGCGGTCATCTGTGCCGGTCCGACGGTGTACAGGGCTCGGGAAGCGGCCGCAAAGATATTCAGGGAGACAGGATGGAAGCCTGCCATATATAATATAAGGTATGTAAAACCGATGGACGAGACGATGCTCGAAGAAATTTCGGGCAATTTCGGCACGATAATCACCATAGAAGACGGATGCCTGAAAGGCGGGCTGTTCGGAGCCGTTTCCGAATATGTCTCCTCGCGCGGTCTCGGAATCAAGGTCACCGGCATGGGAATTCCGGACAGATTCATCGGACAGGGCACCCAGCAGGAACTGAGGGCAGAATGCGGCTACGATACGGAAGGCATCTGCCGCAGGATACTGGAATCCGCGGGATTATAGGCTACAGGAACTTTCCTGTCCGGCTCTCCGGACAAGCCTTCACGTCTTCCACCGTTCCGGAAACGACCACGCGGCCGCCTTCCATACCTCCTCCGGGTCCCATATCTATCACATAGTCCGCATTTCTTATGACATCGAGGTCATGCTCGATGACCACCACGGTAGCCCCGTTGTCTATCAATGACTGGAAGACCCCGAGCAGGGATTTCACATCTAACGGATGCAGTCCGATAGTCGGCTCGTCGAACACGAATACGGAATCGGACTGGGAACGGCCCATCTCGGTAGCCAGTTTCAGCCTCTGGGCCTCCCCTCCCGAAAGTCCTGGTGTAGCCTCTCCCAGCGTCAGATACCCTAATCCCAGACTTTGCAGCGTCATAAGCCTCTGCGATACGGTCTTCATTTCCGAGCAGACCTCCAGCGCCTCGTCTATATCCATGGCCATAAGCTCAGGCAACGTCACCGGATGGCCTGTCGCATTGTCATACCTGACCGAGCCGGCAGCCCTGCCATACCTCGAGCCCCTGCACTCCGGACATGTCAGCTCCACATCCGGGAGAAACTGCACGTCGAGGCTTATCGAGCCGGTACCGTCGCAGGCCGGGCATCTCAGTTTGCCGGTATTGTAAGAAAAATCCTCAGCCCGGAATCCCATGGCCTTCGCATCCGGCGTCCTGCCGAATATTTTTCTCAACTCGTCATGGACATTGGCGTATGTCGCCACCGTAGAGCGTATGTTTATACCTATCGGAGTAGCATCTATAAGTTTCACATGCCTTATGCCGTCCGCTTTCACCGAAAGGACATGTTCCGGCATCCGGCCCTTTTCCGACATTGCCTGCAGCGCAGGCACCAAACTTTCCAGTATCAGTGTCGTCTTGCCCGAGCCGGACACGCCTGTCACGACAGTCAGCCTCCCTTTCGGAATATCTATTTCCAACGGCTTAACGGTATGTATTCCCGATGTCGAAAGCCGTATGTGACCCTGAGAAAACATTGCCCCGGCATCCGGCCTTATCCTGTATGCGGTATCGGCCTTTCCTGTCAGGAACGGGCCTATCTTCGACTCCGGATTCCGCCCCACTTCCTCCACGGTTCCCTGCGCCAGCACCCTGCCGCCATTGCCTCCGGCACCGGGCCCCATCTCTATGAGCCAGTCCGATTTCGACAGTATCTGGGTATCATGATCGACCAACAGCACCGAGTTTCCATCAGCGACGAGGTCTTCTATCACTCCGTTCAGCCCCACGATATTGGAAGGATGCAGGCCTATGGACGGCTCGTCAAGTACATAAAGCACACCGGTAGTCCTGTTCCGCACGGCCCGGGCAAGCTGCATCCTCTGCCTCTCCCCCGTCGACAGCGTCGAAGCGGCCCTGTCCAGCGTCAGATAGCCCAGGCCCAGATCCATAAGCCTCCTGGCTACCGAGCGGAACGACTCGCAGATACTCTGCGCCATCGGCCGCATCTCCTCCGGCAGCGACCCAGGCACGCCGTCCACCCACTCCACTAACTCCGCAAGCGTCATTTCGCAAGCCTTGTCAAGCGATATTCCCCTGAGCCTCGGCGCCCGTGAAGCCTCGGACAGACGTGTTCCCCCGCATTCCGGACAAACTTCCTCTTTCAGGAACTTCGCCACCCGCTTCATCCCCTTTTCATCCTTGACCTTCGACAGGGCATTCTCCACAGTGTACTTCGCATTGAAATATGTAAAGTCCATCTCTCCGGCCGCTCCGTTCGTCCTGTTCTGATAAATCATGTGATGCTTTACCGCCGGGCCGTTGAATACGATGTCCCTTTCTTTCCTTGTCAGCTGGTTGAACGGCACATCCGTCCTCACGCCGAGTTCTCTCGCGATATCCTTCATCAGGGACCACATCAGGGTCTGCCATGGAAGTACCGCCCCCTGATCTATGGTCAGCGTCTCGTCCGGCACCAGCGTCGACTCGTCTACCGTGCGGACAGTTCCCGTCCCGCCGCACCTGCTGCAGGCGCCCTGGCTGTTGAACGAAAGTTCCTCCGCCCCGGGGGCATAAAAATGTGCGCCGCAGACAGGACAGACCAGTTCCTTTTCAGCAGCTACCGCAAGAGTGGGAGGGAGATAGTGCCCGTTCGGGCAACGGTGGGAGGCCAGACGAGAAAACATCAGGCGAAGGTTGTTCAGCAGTTCGGTAGACGTTCCGAACGTGCTCCTGATGCCGGGGACTCCGGGCCTCTGATGTAGCGCAAGAGCTGCCGGGACATACATTATATCATCCACCTGAGCCTTTGCAGCCTGTGTCATCCGTCTTCTGGTATAGGTGGACAATGCCTCCAAATAGCGTCTCGAGCCTTCCGCATATACGACGCCCAAGGCAAGGGATGACTTTCCCGAGCCGGATACGCCGGCGATTCCCACCGTCCTGTTGAGCGGGATATCTACGTCGATATTTTTCAGATTATGGACTTTTGCCCCACGGATTTTAATTTTGTCTGGCATATTATAAAGAAACTGTTTTGACACGCGATGCAAAATTAGCGAAAAGATATTGCCGGAAAACAAAATGAAGAAAAAAGATAAAAAGTTTTGGAGAAACGGAATAAATACGTATCTTTGCAGTCCCTTTTCGAGTTCGACAAGGTTTTGCCGATGTAGCTCAGTTGGCTAGAGCACGTGATTTGTAATCTCGGGGTCGTGGGTTCGACTCCCTCCATCGGCTCGAAACAGGACAGAGATACATTGAAATTTTGAAGTTTGTTTTTTGCGAGAGCAAGGAAGTCAAGCGAGGAGGAAGGGAGTTTACTCACGTAAATGACCGACCGACGATACGAAGACTGACGAAGCTATCGCGGAAAAGAAACGAAAAAAAGGGAGAATACCAGAGTGGCCAAATGGGGCAGACTGTAAATCTGCTGGTTTATACCTTCGGTGGTTCGAATCCATCTTCTCCCACAAAAGCGGAAGTAGCTCAGTTGGTAGAGCATTAGCCTTCCAAGCTAAGGGTCGCGGGTTCGAACCTCGTCTTCCGCTCATAATAAAAACAACTACGCCAGTGTAGCTCAGGGGTAGAGCGCTTCCTTGGTAAGGAAGAGGTCATGAGTTCAAATCTCATCACCGGCTCTGCTTTTTTTGTGTATATAATACTCAATTAAAATATCAAATTATGGCTAAAGAAACCTTTAAAAGAGACAAACCGCACGTTAACATCGGTACTATCGGCCACGTTGACCACGGTAAAACTACTTTGACAGCTGCTATCACCACTGTCCTTGCCAAAAGGGGTCTGTCAGAAGTCCGTTCATTCGACTCTATCGACAACGCTCCGGAGGAGAAAGAGCGTGGTATCACAATTAACACCGCACACGTAGAATATCAGACTGCAAAACGTCACTATGCACACG
>CALUQC010000035.1 GCA_944322805.1 uncultured Bacteroidales bacterium
TAAAGTTTACAAACCAGATACCAGGCACGTTCTCTATCTTGCATATGGCTCCCTGCAACATATTCTTCGCCCCTTTCTGTATTTACATTTAACAATTTATATTGTTGCTATTTTGTTACTCAAACAATAATGTAAAATCATATATCGCTTACAATAAGCTAATTATATTTAGTATTTATCTTGGAGGGAAATAAACAGCAGGGGAGCGACGGGCGTGCTGCTTTCCGGGTCTATGTCGATGTCGGTCACGACGGACACGTTGTCAGGCACGCGCAGTTCCATCAGGGCGATGTAGCTTCTGATAAAGTCCACTTCCTTGTGCAGCGGGACCGTGTTCTCCCGTATCTCATACAGGGCATATCTCAGAAGCCGGCTCAGTTCGAGAACGGCTTTCTGCGCCTTGGCGGTGTCGAATGATATCAGGGCGAATATATTGTTGAGCGTATTCAGCAGGAAATGAGGATTTATCTGGCTTTTCAGATTCGCCATTTCGACTTCCTTCCTCGCATTTTCCATCTCGTTGAGCTGTTTTCCCAGTCTGAGTGCTGCCGCAAGACCCGCAACGAGAATCATCGAGAATATGTCCCTTATGAACATCAGTGCGAAAGGCTTCGGCATTTCAGGTCCGTCGGCCGCACGCGGAGGTCCGACCGGAGGCTCGGGCAGGACGGCCATGTTCCAGAGCTGCATGGCAATCCACAGCCCGCCAATGGTCAGGATGTTGACAAAAAAGAAGAGCGACTGCCTGTTTCCGTACAGATACGTTCCAGCCGTTCTTTATCTGCTCCGTGAACGTGAAGTCAGTGCCTGAAGTATGGTTGGTCCCGATTCCTGCACTAAGGCTGAGGGACGGCAGGAAACCGGCTCTGGCAATGTCGATATCGAGTTCGCTTGCGTCGATGTCCAGCTGTCCGGAGATAATTTCCGGCCTGGTTTCGAGAGCGGTTGAATATACCGAATCCTTGTCAGGTATGATGGACATCACGGCATCGTCCGGGATATCCGGTATAAGGAGTTCGATATCTTCTTCGATTTCGAGCATCTGCCTCAGTTGCAGCTTGTAGTCCGTCAGGACGGCCCTGGCTGAGACGAGGTCGTAATTGTCGCTGCTTGCCTGAGACTGAAGCTGTGCAAGGTCGGCCTTCGATATGCTTCCGGCATCGAAAAGTTCCCGCCCGCGCTCCAGTTCGGCCTTGCTGACATCCAAGGTGTTTTCGCACATTTTCACCGTTTCCGCAGAATACAGTATCTCGATATAAAGCCTGATAATCTCTTCTTCCATGCTGTTTACGGCTTCTTCCGTATCGAGACGTGCTATTTCCCCGTTAATTTTCTGCAGGCGTATGTTCTTCCTGTTTTCCCCTCCGTTGTAGAGAGTCCAGTCCGCGTTAAGTCCGTAATTTCCGGTGTAGCCTGTCCCTGAATCCGAACTGATGATTTCCGTTCCGCTGACCGTCGTGCTCGAACTGCGGAAGGGCCTGTTTATAAGGCTGTGGCTTGTCGAAAAGTAAACTTCTGATTTCATTTGCGGGCATAAAAATAAGTTTCATCGATTAATATCGACGAAACTTATAGATGAACAGGCGGATTCTATGGACGAATATTCGGATGCCGCAGTATCCGCATTTCGCAGTGGTGGGGTAGCTGCCGTCAGGCTCCGAGGGTACGGCCCGGGTACTGTTTCAGACCTTCTTCGAGGCAGTCGAGAGCCTTGACCATTTCCGGAACTTCGAGAACGTAGGAGATGCGGGCATGATTCATGCCTTTGCCCGGGGTCTTGTAGAATGAAGCCGCCGGTGTGATCATGGTGGTCTCGTTGTTCAGCCGGAACGTTTCGAGCATCCATCTTGCGAAATTCTCCGTATCATCCACAGGGAGCTCGGCAATCGTGTAGAAGGCACCCATCGGAAGCGGTGTAAATACTCCCGGGATGGTGTTGAGCCTGTCTATCATATAGTCCCTTCTGCGGATGTATTCATCGCGGACTTCCCTGAAATACTCCTGAGGAGTGTCCAAGGCTCCAATGGCGGCATACTGTCCGAGCACCGGAGGGCAAAGCCTTGCCTGGGCGTATTTCATCGCGGCAGTCATGACTTCCTTGTTGTGGGAAATTATGCAGCCGATACGTGCTCCGCAGAGGTTGTATCTCTTGGATACGGAGTCCACCAGAATAACGTTCTGTTCCAGTCCGGGTATGTTCATGGCCGAGAAGTGAGGCTCTTCCGAGTAGGTGAATTCCCTGTAGACCTCGTCGGAAATGAGGAACAGGTCATGCTTGCGGGCGACTTCCCCGATGGCAAGCATGTTCTCCTTCGAGTAAAGAGTTCCGCTCGGATTCCCCGGGTTGCATACCAGAATGGCTTTTGTCCTGTCCGTAATGGCTTTTTCAAATTCTTCTATGTCAGGCACCTGGAAACCTTTTCGAATATCTGTGGGGATAGGTTTCAGGGTAAGCCCGTTCATGAATGCGAACGTATTGTAATTCGTGTAGAAAGGCTCGAGGACAATGACTTCGTCGCCTTCGTTGCAGGCTATTTCCAATGCCATGTTTACGCTTTCGCTGCCGCCCATCGTGACTATGAGCTCGGATACGTCGATGTTTATGCCTATACCTTTGTAATATTTGTTTACAAGTCCTTCCCTAAGCTCGATAAGTCCTGCAGAGTTGGTGTATGAGACATTTTTCAGCTTTATGTTCTTGACGGCTTCCAACGCGCAGTCCGGTGATTTTATGTCAGGCTGGCCGATGTTCAGATGATACACTTTCACGCCTTGCTTCTTCGCCGCATCCGACAGCGGAACGAGCTTCCGGATGGCAGAAGCTGGCATCTGCCGGGCTTTCAATGAGATACTTGCCATAATTTTTCCGTTTAATAAATTTGTCAATTCGTATTCGGACAAAGATAGCAAATATTTCTGATATATTCGGAGAATTGCTTACCTTTGTCGGAACAATTCCGTATGAGGCAAAGAATGTCCAGACACAGTTTATATATTTTATCTATCGGCCTTCTGTTCCTGCAGGTTTCCTGCCGTCACGATGCTACGGTGGCGTTCGCGCCTGTCGCTGTGGCAGGGGAGGCACTTGCGGATACGGCATCGGTGTGGTACAAGATGCTGGAAGGCATACGGCCGTCCGGGAAAGACGGGGCGATAGCGATTTTCGGAGAATTCGACGAGACTGCCGTCCTTTCGGAAACATTGCTTGCCTCTGACATGTTTGACAATATAGACGGAAAGAGGATGCCGGACGGGCTGCCGGACTTTGCAGGCGAGACACTCATGCCGGTTTTCGATGTCGCGAACGGACCTTATGCCGGCTATTTCGAGAACATGAACGAGGATTTCATACGGGAGGCGGCGCTGAAAGGCTTTCTTCTGGCCACATCATGCCATTGCTCGTCGAGCATCTTCGACTCCTCTTTCTCCGCGCAGAAGCCGGGAACAAAACTTTTCATCTTTTCATCGTCCGTATTGGCAGGCTACGGCTGTCCGGACGTCAGGTATCTCGTTTCGGCATCCGGTCTTGACACCGGAATCATGAGTACCGTGGAGTCTTCCGTATCCGCCCTTTTCGAAAATGCGGAACAGCCGTCCAATATCGGCGTATGGGCGTCCCGGGACATCATTTCTTCCGGCGTTTACGGAAATGTTTTCAAGGAAATCCGGGACAGGCACACGGACAAGCATTCGGAGGCGTATCTGCCGTGGGCCGGGGCTGCGGAGATAGTGTGCCTGTCTCCCGACTACGGAGGCACTGCGGAGGAGAGCGTAAGGAATTTCTTCGAGTCATATTCTGCCGCAGAGTACGATACGCCGTTGTCCGGGGTCATTGTGGATGACCTTGTCTGCCGCGGGGCAGTGGATTCGCTGAATATTGCGGCGGAAAAACTCCGGAACTCCATTTTGCCGGAAGCGGAAGCCTGCAAGCGGCTGATGGCGCCCGGTTTCAGATTCGTAAGCCCTGCGGAAACAGTGGCGGCGGACTGTTATGAATGGCTGAGGAGGCACGACCGGTTTACGCATATCGTGGCCTGGCCGGATGCGGCAGGGTATATGACGGCCGTTTCGTCCGGAGTCAGTCCCGCGAACATCGATGCGGACGGAATGTTTACGGACGAATACAAATACAACAGGGCTCAGAATTCCGATCTGGAGACATTCCGCGTCATACCGGTGAGCCAGGGATGCCTTACGCCGGAAATCGCGGAAAGGATGAAGAGGCTGGCTCCTCTAACTTATAACAAATTGATTTATGTATATTGACAGCATATCCCCGGAAGAATTGCAGAAATTGGACTACGCTTCTTTTCCCGGAAAAGCGGTAGTGATAGATTCTGTCGGGGCAGAGTTCAACAGGGCGGTAAATTATTTGAGGGCCCAGAAGATACTTGGCTTTGACACCGAGACAAGACCCTGTTTCTCTTCGGACCAGCCCCGTTACGGCGTAGCCTTGCTGCAGCTTTCCGGCCCGGAAAGGGCTTTCCTGTTCAGGACGAATCATATGGGGATGCACAGACGGCTTTGCAACTTGCTTTCCAATGAGAAAATCATAAAGGTGGGTGCAGCCGTACTGGACGACATAAGGGGGCTTCAGCGATATCAGAATTTCACTCCGCGTTCTTTCGTGGACCTGCAGCGGATAGTGGGGGAGTACGGCATCAGGGACAAGAGCGTCAAGAAAATGTCCGCCATCATACTCGGAGTCAGGATATCGAAGACACAGCAGCTGTCGAACTGGGAGGCTGACGTACTTTCCGAATCCCAGATAAAGTATGCTGCGACGGATGCCTGGGTGTGCAGGGAGATGTATCTGAAGCTGATGAATTCTGAAAAAGTGGCAAATTCTGCTGACTGACATGGACAGGGTGATACTAAAAAAGGGACGGGAGGATTCCATACTCCGCTTCCATCCATGGGTTTTCTCGGGGGCGATAGCCGATGTGCAGGGCAGTCCGGCCGAGGGAGACCTGGTCTGCGTATGTTCATATGACGGGACGGTGCTTGCATGCGGGCATTGGCAGATAGGCTCTATAGCCGTAAGAATACTGAGTTTCGATTCGGACGTGCTTGCTCCGGATTTCTGGGAAACGATGCTGGGAAGGGCTTTGGACGTCAGGGTGGCTGCAGGTCTCGCCGCGCGTGACGGTGCGGATGGAAACGGAAGCACGAACTGCTACAGGCTCGTGCATGGGGAAGGGGACAATCTTCCCGGACTGATAGTCGATTACTATGACGGAGTCTGCGTGATGCAGGCCCATTCGGCAGGAATGTTCCGCGCAAGGAAGCAGATTGCCGATGCCCTTTTGAAGGTGTACGGAGACAGGCTGACGGCCGTATATGACAAGAGTTCGGGAACGGCTCCTTTCAAGGCGGGCCTCGACCTGATAGACGGGTATCTGTACAGGAAACCGGGATTTTCCGATGAGTCACAGACGGTTGTGGAAAACGGTCACCGGTTCATCGTGGACTGGACTTCCGGACAGAAAACAGGCTTCTTCCTCGACCAGAGGGAAAACAGGGCCCTCGTCGAAAGATATTCCGCGGGACGCAATGTCCTGAATCTGTTCTGCTATACCGGCGGATTTTCCATTTACGCCCTTGCCGCCGGAGCCTTATCGGTGACTTCCGTGGACAGTTCCCGGAAGGCAATGGAGCTGGTGGAAAGAAATGTCGCCCTGAACGGCTTCTGCGACGGACGCCATGAGGGTCTGTGCTGTGATGCGATAGATTATCTGAAATCGGTTCCCGAAGGGAAGTACGACCTGATAATAGTCGATCCTCCAGCCTTTGCCAAGCACAGGGGCGCCCTGAAAAATGCCTTGAGGGCTTATCAGAGGCTTAATGCTGCCGCAATATCGAAAGTGGCCAAAGGAGGGCTCGTATTTACGTTCAGCTGTTCCCAGGTGGTGCAGAAGGAAATGTTTGCCCTGACCGTATTTTCCGCTGCGGCCCAGACAGGACGCAGCGTGAGGATTCTCGACAGACTCAATCAGCCTGCGGATCATTCGGTGAACATATATCATCCGGAAGGGGAGTATCTGAAAGGGCTGCTCCTTTATGTGGAATAGGAGTACGTGAAATAAATTTTGCATTTTACCGGAAAAGCCTTATATTTGCAATCCTTTTCAGGAAGTTCATACAATTTTTACGGTGCTATGGCCGAGTGGTTAGGCAATGGTCTGCAAAACCATGTACAGCAGTTCGATTCTGCTTGGCACCTCTGCTGCAAAACGAAGATTTCTTTACGGATATCTTCGTTTTTTGTTTTTTCGGAACTTGATTGAAAAAAAATACGCATATATGACGGAAAAGGAAAAAATGCTTGCCGGTGAGCTGTACAATGCCGCAGATCCGGATTTGCTGAAAGAGCTGGGCCGGGGCAGGGATCTGGTGTTCAGATTCAATTCGATACCGCCGTCTGACGCGGCTTCGAGGGAGACCGTGCTGAATGCGCTGTTCGGCAGGAAAGGGAAGAACTGTACCATCATTCCGCCGTTCTACTGCGACTACGGTTTCAATATCGAAGTCGGAGATAACTTTTTCGCCAATTACAGTGTCACCATACTCGACGAGGCAAAGGTAAGGATAGGGGACAATGTTTTCATTGCTCCCAATGTCGGGATTTACACTGCCGGCCATCCTTTGGACCCGGAAGAGCGGAACAGGCAGAGGGAATATGCCAGACCTGTGACTATCGGGAACAATGTCTGGATAGGCGGGAATGTGACCATTGTCCCGGGCGTAACGATAGGCGACAATGTGACTGTGGGGGCGGGAAGCGTGGTGGTCAGGGATATTCCATCGAACTGTCTTGCTGCCGGCAATCCGTGCAGGGTAATAAGGTACCTGTAAAACGGCTCCGCAGCGCCGTGCCAATCCGTTTTCATCCCGGCCCGGTTATCCTACATTGTCTTCTCGAGCCCGGTCGAGATTATGTCGGACTTTTGCGGATAATTCAATATTTTTGAAAATTTTCCTGAAAAATATTTGGAGATATCGAAAAAAGTGGTACCTTTGCATCCGAGTTGATCGAAAGGTTAATCCAAAACCTTCACAGCTTATTGGTTATTAGTTTTAGTGTTATTAATTATGTGGTTAGTATGAGGGTCCGCACGTGAGGTGCCGACGCTCATTTTTTTTATGCCTTTCCGGGTATAATGGTATCGGATAACAAGAATGAGGGTGGCCAAAAAGGAGGAATTTCAAGGTTTGCGAAGATGAGAAAACCGCATTGTACTGTCGTGCATGAGGATTTTCAAATCAAAGTAACGTAGAAATAACCCTTTTTGGTCACCCCTCAATTATGTAATACTGTCCTTTCGGGACGTAAGGATGCTTTCAGTCAGATCAGATTACACCCTGAGCCATCATGGCATCGGCTACCTTGATGAAACCTGCGATGTTGGCACCTTTCACATAGTTTACATAGCCGTCCGGCTCTGTGCCGTACTTGACGCAGGCTGCATGGATGTCTTCCATTATCTGGTGCAGCTTCTGGTCCACCTCGTCCGGAGTCCATTTGAGCCTGATGGAATTCTGGGTCATTTCAAGACCTGACGTAGCTACGCCGCCGGCATTTGAAGCCTTTCCCGGAGAGTAAAGTATCCTTGCATTCTGGAATACTTCGATAGCCTCCGGAGTGGAAGGCATGTTGGCACCTTCGGCAACGCAGATACAGCCGTTTGCCACAAGGGTCCTGGCCTCGTCACCGTTCAGTTCGTTCTGCGTGGCGCATGGCATGGCGATATCGCATTTTTCACCCCACGGACGCTGGTTTTCATGATATGTCGCATTCGGATATTTGGCTGCATATTCCCTGATACGTCCCCTTACGACATTCTTCAACTCCATGACATAGTCGAGTTTTTCCCTGTCGATGCCGTCCGGGTCGAAGATATAACCGTTGGAGTCGGAAAGGGTCACGACCTTGGCTCCGAGCTGGAGAGCTTTTTCAGCCGCATACTGGGCCACGTTTCCGGAGCCGGATATACAAACGGTCTTACCCTTGAAGCTGTCTCCCTTGGTGGCGAGCATCGCGGATGCAAAATAACATGTGCCGTATCCGGTAGCCTCCGGACGGAGCGGACTTCCGCCCCAGTTAAGGCCCTTGCCGGTAAGGGTGCCGGTAAATTCGTTGCGGAGCCTCTTGTACTGTCCGAACATGAAGCCGACTTCACGTCCTCCCACTCCGATGTCTCCGGCAGGAACGTCCGTATCCTGGCCGATATGGCGCTGCAGCTCCGTCATGAAGCTCTGGCAGAATCTCATGACTTCGTTGTCGGACTTGCCTTTAGGATTGAAATCGGAGCCTCCCTTGGCACCTCCCATGGGCAGGGTGGTAAGGCTGTTCTTGAATGTCTGCTCGAAAGCGAGGAACTTCATGATGCTGAGGTTTACGCTCGGATGGAAACGTATGCCGCCCTTGTACGGACCTATGGCGCTGTTCATCTGGACACGGTAGCCGCGGTTTATTTCGACTTCGCCTTCATCGTTGATCCAAGGCACCCTGAACATCACGACACGTTCCGGCTCGGCGATGCGCTCCAGAATTTTCATATCCATAAGGTACGGATGTTCCACAATATAAGGAGCGAGGCTTTCGACTACCTCCCTTACGGCCTGGTGGAATTCTTTTTCACCCGGATTCCTGGCGATCAGTCCGGCCATGAATTCGTCTACATACTTTTGAGCAAAATGATCCATAAGTTATAATATTTAATTGATAGATTTTCCGTCATGGGGTGCTGCCGCAATCCTGTTTTCAGGGGAGGGATTCCGACAGCGTCAGTACAAAATAAATAAATCAAATCAACAAATGCAAGCGGAGCAAAACACTGTTCCACTATTGCCGGAAAACAATTTATGAGACAAGATGCGTAAAAGGATTAACCGATTTCATCCATTCGGAAAAAATGCTTACAATTTGAAAGCCGATTGAAAATCAGCGGCTGAAATTATAAATATTGAAATTTTTTCCGGAAAAATTTCAATATGGACGCTGCTGCTCCGGCTTGTTTTGCCTGCCAGCGTCATTGCCCGGCTTGCCGGCACTACCTTCCCCATGTCCTCCGTCATCCGTACTGCCGGACTCTTTTCCGAATCCGGTCCTCCTGCGGTATTCCTCGAGCCTCTTTTGCCACATCCGGCATTTCGCCTTGTGTTCGGCCTCCTTCCTTTTCAGCAGCTGCTCGTATTTTTCTTCAAGATAATTATCTGCCATTATTTTCCCTTTTTGTAATATTTCGGCCACATCCCCGACAGCCTGGACCTTGCTTCATCTTCGCGCCGGTTTTCCCCCGGCTCGTAAAAAACGGTGCCGGAGAGCGAGTCAGGCATGAATTCAAGGTCTGTCCAGTGTCCCGGATAGTCGTGGGCGTATTTGTAGCCGTCGCTGTAGCCGAGTTCCTCCATCAGTTTCGTCGGGGCGTTCCTCAGATACAGTGGCACCGGAGCATCCTGTGTCTGCCTTGCCGTCTCCATGGCCTTGCCGATAGCCATGTATGCCGAGTTGCTCTTGGGTGACGAAGCCAGGTATATGGCCGTTTCCGATAGCGGAATACGGGCTTCCGGCATGCCTATGTTATGCACAGTCTGGAAACATGCGTTGGCTAAAAGCAGTGCGTTGGGATTTGCGAGTCCTATGTCCTCGGCAGCCAGGATGCACATTCTCCGTGCTATGAAAAGCGGATCTTCACCTCCGTTCAGCATCCTTGCCATCCAGTAGACGGCTGCGTTGGGATCAGAGCCGCGCACGCTTTTGATGAATGCGGATATGATGTCATAGTGCATTTCCCCGCCTTTGTCGTAGACTGAAATATTCTCGTTCAGCCGGGATACCACGGTCGCATTGTCTATGACTGCCGTTTCATTCCCTCCGAAAGTGGAGCTTATCAGATCTATTATGTTCAGCAGCTTGCGGGCATCGCCCCCGCTGTACCGGAAAAGCGCCTCCGTCTCCCTTATGTCGAATTTCCTCCTTTTGAGAATTTCATCTTCGGTAATGGCCTTGCGCAGGAGAGTATCCAGGTCTTCCGCTCCGAGAGGCTTCAATACGAACACCTGGCATCTCGAAAGGAGCGGGGTTATCACTTCGAAGGACGGATTTTCGGTAGTGGCTCCGATGAGGGTCACCACCCCTTCTTCCACGGCACCCAAAAGGGCGTCCTGCTGAGATTTGCTGAAACGGTGGATTTCATCGATGAACAGTACGGGAGAGTGTGCGGATGCGAATATCGACTCCGAGCGGGCCTTGTCTATGACTTCCCGCACTTCCTTCACTCCGGCGCTTACGGCGGAAAGGGTATAGAATTCCCTGTCGAGCGTATGTGCGATGATTTTCGCGAGCGTCGTCTTGCCTACGCCTGGAGGCCCCCAGAGTATGAAGGATTTCAGCGTATCGCTTTTTATCATGTTGTATATCACCGCTCCTTCTCCGACAAGATGTTTCTGCCCGACATAATCGGCCAGTGTTTTCGGTCTCATCCGTTCAGGCAACGGCGGCAGCATCCTGCTGAAAGCTGTATTGTCGTCAATAGCCATTTATAAAGTAATTTGTATGCATTGCCGGAAACGGCATCCAAAAATACGGAAAAATTCGGAAATTATTTCTTAATATTGCAGCGGCTTTCAGGAGCCGGTGCAATATTAACTTCAAGTGCGAAATGTTCGAAAAAAAGACAAAAATAATCTGTACCATTTCCGATCTCAGGTGCGACGTGAATTTTCTGACCAAGCTGTATGAAAGCGGGATGAACATAGTCAGGATAAATTCGGCCCACGCAACGCTCGAGGGTGCGCAGAAGATCGTTGACAATGTACGTGCAGTCTCCGACAAAATAGGTATTCTCGTGGATACGAAAGGGCCGGAAGTGAGGCTCACCGCAATGCAGGATCCGGAAGGTTTCGAAGTGCATCAGGGCGACTGGATAGAAATACATAACGGTCCGGGCGAGTTCAGCGGGAATCCCGTGCTGTACACGAGCTATTCCAATTTCGTCGGCGACGTGCCTGTAGGCTCGCATGTCCTGATTGATGACGGGGCGGTGGACCTGTTCATAACTGGAAAGGACGATGACAAACTGCTGTGCGAGGTGCAGAACGACGGCGTCATCAAGGGCAAGAAAAGCGTGAATGTACCGAATGTGCACATAGCGCTGCCGGCCCTGACCGAGAAGGACCGTAAATTCGTAAAATGGGCCATAGACGCCGATATCGACTTCATAGCGCATTCTTTCGTGAGAAGCAAGGATGACCTTTTGGAAATCCAGGCCGTGCTCGATGAATACGACAGCCATCTGAAAATCATTTCGAAGATAGAAAACCAGCAGGGAATCGACAATCTGGACGAAATACTGTCGAACTGCTATGCCGTGATGGTGGCAAGAGGCGATCTGGGCGTGGAAATTCCGGCCGAGAAGATACCTTTGATACAGAAGCGGATAATCCAGAGATGCCGGGCGAGGAAAAAGCCGGTGATCATCGCTACGCAGATGCTGCACAGCATGATAGAGAATCCGCGTCCTACCAGGGCTGAGGTCACTGACGTGGCGAACGCTATATTCCAGAGCACGGATGCCATAATGCTGAGCGGGGAGACGGCCAGCGGGAAATACCCGGTGGAAGCTCTCGCCACGATGACGAAGATAGCCAAGGAGGCCGAGAAATCCATCGACATCTCTTTGGACCTGAATCTCGAAAAGGTGACAAAGCCCATAGCTGCGGTATTGGCAAAGGCATTGGTGGCAGCGACGCAGAGCCTGCCGATGAAAGCGATAATATTCGATACGTGGACCGGAAGGACCGGGCGGTATCTGTCCGAATTCCGTCCCAAAGTGCCGATTTACGCCTTGTGTTACAATGATTTTACCATGAGAGAGCTGGCTCTGGCGTATGATGTGTATGGCTATAAATTCCCTATCCAGGAAAGCAAGGAAGCCTTTGTCAGGAATGCCATAAGCCTGCTCAAGGAAGCGGGGAGGATATCCGACGGGGATCTGGTGGGATTCATAGGCGGCAGTTTCAATGACGAACTCGGAGCCACTTACCTCGAACTGAAATATGTATGATATGGAAACGGTTATTGTCAGGGATGCCCGCAGGGAGGATGCGGCTGCCATAGCGGAAATGATGGTTTACGCATGGCCTGTCCAGGATTTTCTGAAAATGCAGGAAGGGCTTACGCTCGAGAAATTTACGGATTACATACGGAAGTTCGTGGAAGCTGAGGACAATCTGTACAGCTACAGATATACCAAGGTGGCGGTACTGAAATCGGAGGACGGCACGGAGCGTGTTGCCGGTGCCATGAACGGCTATGACGGAGCGCGATACAGGGAGCTGAAACAGCCGGTGCTGGATGCCATGACCCGTGATTTCGATACGGGCGGCGAGTTCGGAAACGTGACTGAAACGGAAGAAGGCGAGTTTTATTTGGATTCCGCGGGAGTATCTCCGGACATGAGATCCATGGGAATCGGCTCCAAACTTTTCCGGGCCATGCTTGACAGGGCTGCGGAGGAAGGATTCAAGGTTGCCGGACTTATCGTGGACGAGGACAAGCCCAAAGCCGAGGCATTGTATCGCAGGCTCGGTTTCAGGACTGTGGGCTATCGTGACTTTTTAGGTCACAAGATGATTCACATGCAGATAAGCCTTTGATTATGAGGCGCATTTCCTGTTTTCTGATGCTTGCCGCAATGTTTTACGGACATTGTGCTGCGGCTGCACAGGACAGGAAAGCAGGACTGAATCTGGCGTACAATGAATTTTCAGCCGTGTTGGGATTTCCGGTGAAGGAGGGGGAATCGCTCAGGCTTTCCCTCAATCTCGACATGACGGGAGTGATTCCGGGCGAGTATCTGTACCCCGGACTTTCGGCGGAGGTGGCATATCTCTTCGTCGAATGGGACAAAGTATTCGAATCCGGAGAAAAA
Source organism: uncultured Bacteroidales bacterium (assembly GCA_944322805.1). Classification (GTDB taxonomy): domain Bacteria; phylum Bacteroidota; class Bacteroidia; order Bacteroidales; family UBA932; genus Cryptobacteroides. The sequence continues at coordinate 12,936 of CALUQC010000035.1, forward strand.
ATGGAGTTTTACGCCGGCCCGGGAGCAAATATCGGTTATGTGAGGAACATGAACGAACGGTACGGCATCATGGTGTCCTTGAGCGGATGTGCCGGAATAGAATATTATTTCAATGTCCCGGTATCGCTGTCTCTGACCATAGAGCCATCCTTAGGGCTTCATGTCAGCCGGGATTCTTCGGGAAACATGAACATGGATTTTTACAAGGCCGGACTGCTGTATTCGGTTTGTCCGCACATCGGGATAAAATATTCGTTCTGACATGGGAGCCAAGGTATTGTTATCCGGAATCATGCTTGCTGCCTCAGTATTTTCTGCCGGCGCAAGGGATGTCGTGGACGGGGCTTCCGCGGTACGGGCTTTCCCGCGTTTCACCTTCGGTGTCGAATCGTCCTATGTGCTGACATTCATAAACTATTCGCATTTCAACTACATTTCCGCGGACGGAGACAGGCGTAACGAAAAATATACGACTTTCAACGTATTCAACAACGGCCAGATACTCGTGCATGCCGGCATCAACGTGTCCCGGTGTCTGAACCTGTCCTTGTACACCGGATATGGGGGCGTCTACTGGCACGAGCGGCTCATACCGCTTTCCCTGAGACTGTCGTGGTACAGCGGAGACGACCCGATGTCGGACAGGTGGATACTGTTCTGCAGCGGAGGAACGGGATTCAATGACTTCGACGATCCGTCCAAACTGTCGGCGGAGTTCAAGGCAGGGGGAGGATACCGGATTTCACTGAACAGGATAGCCAAGCTGGATTTCATAGTGGCGTTCCAGGAGACATACACGCATCCGCTTGCCTATGAGTCCGATGTGGGTGATTACGTACCTCCGGAAAGGCTCAGAAGGAACGATTCCTGGTTCGGTGCGCTGACATTCGGCATCGCCCTCGTATTCTGACATGCGTTTTCTTCTGCCCATGCGTTTTCCACGCGGGCAGTTTTATTTTTTCCGGAAAATTTATGTATGTTTGCGGTCTGAATTTCAATACATGCGAATTATGGGTAAAATTTCTGACAGGATAAGATATGTAGGAGTCAATGATCTCAAGACTACGGCATTCGAGGGAATGTGGCCTCTGCCTTTCGGGGTCAGCTACAATTCATATTTGGTGATGGATGAAAAAACGGCTCTGATAGATACGGCTGAGCTCGGATTTGCGGCGGAATACATGGAGAACATCAGGAGGGAGCTTGACGGCAGGAAGATAGATTATTTGGTGATAAACCATATGGAGCCTGACCATTCTTCTCTCATAGCGATGGTCAGGGAATCATATCCCGATGTCCGCATAGTCGCAAATGCCAAGACGGTGCCTATCCTGAAAGGGTATCAGGGTGTCACGGACAATATCCACGTCGTGAAGGACGGGGACAGCATAAGTCTCGGCAATTCGACCCTGACTTTCTACATGACGCCGATGGTGCACTGGCCGGAGACGATGGTAACATATTTCGCGGAAGAACAGACACTTTTCTCAGGGGATGCTTTCGGAAGTTTCGGAGCATTGGAAGGCGGGATAACCGATTCTGATGCCGGGCTTTACGGCAGCAGCGATGCGGCCGGGAGCGTATTCGGGGCATTCAGGGATGAAATGAGAAGATATTATTCGAATATTGTCGGAAAATACGGACAGACCGTACAGGCTGCCCTGAAAAAGCTCTCGGGGATGAGTATCGCGAGAATATGCAGTACGCACGGCCCGGTATGGGAAAAGAGCGTATCCGATGTCGTGGCCTACTATGACAGGCTGAGCAGGTATGAAGGGGAGAAGGGCGTATGCATTGTGTACTCATCGATGTACGGCAATACGGCCGAGGCTGCAAAGGCTCTCGCCGCCGAACTTGAGAGCAGGGGAGTGCCGTACGCCATTCACAATCTCTGTACGGAACATGTCTCTTATGCGTACCGCGATGCTTTCAAATACGATACGCTGGCTGTGGGTGCGCCTACATACAACAACGACATTTTCCCTCCAGCATATAATTTCATGTACGGCATTTCGGCGCGGCTCGTGAAAAACCGCCGGTTCTTCGCTTTCGGCTCGTTCACCTGGGCGGGAGCCAGTGTCAAGTTGTTGAACGAAATGGCGGGCCGGTGCGGTTTTGACCTTATTTCCGAAGGCATTTCCTTCCCTCAGGCTTATTCCAGGGAGAAGTGCGACATGGCTGCCGTTGCAGACCGGATCAAGGCAGCGCTCGCCTGACGCACCGTTGCGCGTCGCGTTTTTCATAAGGTCACATATTGACAAGGTAGCTTAACGTCAGTTCGACGAATTTATGTTGCTCAGGACTAAGGAATTCGTCGAACAGTCGTTAAGGATTTCTTCGAAATCCAATTTTCTTAAACCCCAGTCGCTGTAGCGACAGCCCCTTTTCAAGGGGCACCACCCCCATTCGCCCCCTCGCCGGGGGCCCGTCGCAGGACTACGTCCTGCTCCTCAGCGGAAGTTCGATGACTTTCAATAAATTAAAATTCATCGGCCTCACGTTAGCTTATTGCGTGAAAACAAAAGGTTTGCGGCACCGTTGCGCCCGCACAGGGAGGGCCCCACGAAGTGGGAGGGGTGCCGCAAACCTTCTGTTTTCACGCACGAAAAATAACTAAGCCTGCTTGTCAATATGAACATCCAGCTGCGGGAACGGAAACTGTATCCCATTTTCCGGCACCTTGTTGTATATCACCTCATTTATGTCAT
>CALUQC010000036.1 GCA_944322805.1 uncultured Bacteroidales bacterium
AGGAACTGGCGTTTGCCGGATTGGGAAAGTCCGGAATACAGACCGCTGTTTTCCCGGAAGACGAGGCGGCTCGGCTCGAGGCCGAAAATCCTGCACTGGGCATTGTGGGTGTGCCCTGACAGCATCAGGTCGATGTCGGTTTTCCCGAGGACGCCGGCTTTCCAGTGTGTGGGATCGTGGGACAGCAGTACCTTGAATGCGGCATCGGCTCCGGACATCGCTTCGGCAAGATTCCCATGGGTCTCGAACTGCTTCATTGCTGAAATATTTTCCACACCGATTACCGAGACGGAATCTGCCCCGTCGGGTCTCTGGCGCAGTATTGTTACGTTGGCATTGTCCAACAGACGCCATCCGAGCGCCTTTTCCCTGCTGCGGACCTCGGCTACGGCCATTTCCTTTTCCCGCTCCGATTTCCAGTCGTTGTACGGGCAATAATCATGGTTGCCCATTACGGACACTACGCCGTCATTGGCCGTCAGGCCGGAAAGAATATCCATGAACGGCTCTATTTCGTCCGGATGCGTTGTCACAATATCTCCCGTAAAGGCTATCAGATCGGCTTTCTCGGCATTGATTTTATCCACTATCCCGGAAAGCCGGCCGGCACGTTTGCTGAAAGACCTCAGGTGAAGGTCTGAAATGTGCACGATCTTGTAGCCCTCGAATGCCGCAGGGACATGCTCCGAGTGTATATCTATGTGATTTACAGTGACTTTGTTGCGTCCTACAAGCCATCCATACAGGATGAATACCGGCGGCACGGCCAATGCCCAAAGTCCGTGGAGGAAGACGGAGCCGAATGATGCTCCGAACAGTGCCGATATGCCGGCGATGACAGCTATGATGACAGCTATGGCGACACTGACAACGCCAAGGACAGTCAGAACAAAGATAAATTCCATCTCGATTTCATTTTCCGGCTTCAAACTTAGAAACAGTTTTGAAATTTTTCAAAAAATCTTTCAGTTGGTTTTCCGGCATGGGTTTCAGGAAATTTCTCATCGAAAATACTTTGTAAAATTTGTATTGAAAAAATTAAAACAGCTTCTTATCTTTGATAATATTTTAACACGAATCCGATGAGTGAAGAAGGAAATATACTGATAAGGGGCGCGAGGGTAAACAACCTGAAAAATATCACCGTGGAGATTCCCCGCGGCAAGTTCGTCGTTATCACGGGGATATCCGGGTCAGGAAAATCATCCCTTGCGTTCGACACATTGTTCGCGGAAGGCCAGAGACGTTTCGCCGAGAGCCTGTCCTCATATGCAAGGCAGTTCCTCGGAAGGATGGTGAAACCGGATGTGGACCTTATAGAAGGCATCCCGCCGGCCATTGCCATAGAGCAGAAAGTGAACACGAGGAATCCGCGGTCTACGGTGGCTACGAGTACGGAAATATATGATTATCTGAGGATTATTTTTGCAAAGATAGGCCGGACATATTCCCCGGTATCAGGAGCCGAAGTCAAGTGCCATACGGAAAACGATGTGATGGAATACATCTTTTCCTCGGGAGCCGGAGCCGTTTACATACTCGCGGACCTGAACTGGAATGAGCGCCGGGACAAGGTGGAGCTGATGCTTTCCCTGAAAGAAGAAGGCTATTCCCGTTTTTATTCGTCGGGGAATGTCATCCGGATAGAGGAGGTGATGCGGAAAGCGGAGAGCGGCGATTATCCTGAGGACCTGTATCTCCTGATAGACAGGCTTAAAATGCCGGCGCAGAATATCCGCGAACTCGGAGAGACGGAAAGGGATGACTTGGATACGAGGCTGAGGTCGTCCATAAAGACTGCGTTCGACAAGGGCGGGGGGACTATGTATGTCATGGCTGACAATGCCGGACTGCGGCGGTTCGTAAACCGTTTCGAGGCCGACGGCATGGTCTTCAGCGAGCCGGACGAATACATGTTCAGTTTCAACAGCCCCCTGGGCGCATGCCCGGACTGCGGAGGGCTCGGGAAAATCATCGGCATCAGCGAGGATCTCGTGGTGCCGGACAAGAGCAAAAGCATCTATGACGGTGCCATCGCCTGCTGGAGAGGGGAAAAGATGGGCTGGTTCAAGGATCTGATGGTGAAAAACGCATACAGGTACGGCCTGTCGGTATTCGAGCCTTACTGCAACCTGTCGGAACGGGAAAAGGATATCGTATGGCAGGGGCATCCGGCGGAAAAGGAGGAGGACTCCGTAATAGGCCTGAACGAGTTTTTCAAATGGGTCGAATCCAACAAGTACAAGATACAGTACAAATACATGCTGAGCCGTTATTCGGGAAAGACGGTCTGCAGGACATGCGGGGGAAGCAGGCTGAGGAAGGACGCCCTGTACGTGAAAGTCGGTGGCAGGAACATCCACGAACTTCTGACCATGAACGTGGATGAACTGTATGAATTTTTCAGCGGAATAGAATTGTCGGATTACGAGAGAAGCATAGCATCCAAGGCGATAGATGAAATCATGTCGAGGCTGCAATATATCAGGGATGTCGGGCTTTCCTACCTGACGCTCGACAGGGCTTCCAACACGTTGAGCGGAGGAGAAAGCCAGAGAATCAATTTGGTGACGGCGCTCGGAAGTTCGCTTGTGGGGTCGCTGTACATATTGGACGAGCCGAGCATCGGTCTCCATCCCAGAGATACCGACAGGCTGATTTCGGTATTGAAGAAACTTCGGGACATAGGCAATACGGTCGTGGTGGTGGAACATGACGAGGAGATAATGAGGGCGGCCGACATGCTGATAGACATCGGACCGAAAGCAGGAATCAATGGCGGCGAAATAGTCTACAAGGGCAAATTGGAGCCTGTCATGAAGCAGTCCGACATAGACGCTTCCCTCACTCTGCAATATCTGTCCGGACAGAGGTCCCGCTATGTCAGGAAAAAACACACGCCGGTGTATTCCATAAAGGTGGAGGGCGCGATGGAGCACAACCTGAAAAACATAGACGTGTCATTCCCGCTCGGGGTGCTGACCGTGGTGACCGGGGTCAGCGGAAGCGGCAAGTCGTCCTTGGTGGGAGACATACTGTATCCGGCATTGTTCAGGCATATCAACCATGTCGGCTCCGTCCCTGGCGTATTCCGCCGGCTTTCCGGCAATATGGACAGAATCACACAGGTGGAATACGTGGACCAGAATCCGATAGGGAAGAGTTCGAGGTCCAACGCCGTGACATACCTGAAAGTCTATGACGACATACGGAAACTGCTCGCGGAGCAGCCGTATGCCAAGGTCAGCGGCTATACCCCGTCGCATTTTTCCTTCAACATGGACGGTGGCAGATGTCCTGAATGCCAGGGGGAAGGATTCGTGAGGATAGAAATGCAGTTTATGGCAGATGTTACCATGGTCTGCGAAGCATGCGGGGGAAAACGTTTCAAGCCTGACATCCTGGAAGTGCGGTATAAGGGCAAGAATATAGACGACATTCTGAATATGAGCGTTGAGGAAGCGGTGGACTTCTTTTCCTCGCAGCCCGAGCCGTCGGTGAGGAAAATCGCGGAGAAACTGCAACCTCTCGTGGATGTAGGCCTGTCATACATCAAACTCGGGCAGAGCAGCAGCACATTGAGCGGAGGAGAAAGCCAGAGGATCAAGCTGGCGTATTTCCTTTCGATGAATGACGGCAATTCCAGGGCACGCGGACAGCACATCCTGTTTATTTTCGACGAGCCTACCACCGGACTGCATTTCTATGACGTGGAGAAGCTGCTGAAATCTTTCGATGCGCTTATTGCCAGAGGTCATTCCATCATAGTGGTGGAGCACAACCCCGATGTCATCCGTTCTGCGGACTGGGTGATAGATCTCGGACCGGATGCCGGCGACGCAGGCGGCGAGGTCATATTTGAAGGCACTCCGGAACAGCTTGTAGCCGAAGGACGTACATATACTGCGAAATATATAAAATAAACTGCAAGCCGAGCGCAGAGACAAAATTTATTTTGGCTATGCCGAGGCGCAGCGTTTATTGTAGACGAAGTATAAAATAATAATATTATGTACACTTTCTTGATATGGACAGTTTCCATAGGGCTTCGAATCGTGGCTTTGTGGAACAGGAAAATCCGCCTTTTCGTGCAAGGCAGAAAGAATGTCTTGAAGCGGATTGAGGAAGCCGTAAAAGGATACGACGATATCATATGGTTTCATGCGGCATCGATGGGGGAGAGCGAGGAAGCCCGTCCGGTAATAGAAGCTCTCAGGAAAAGGTATCCGGAACGCAAGATCCTCCTGACATTCTTTTCTCCTTCCGGTTATGAAGCCAGGAAGAACTGGAAAACGGTCGACTGGATTTTTTATTTGCCGTTGGACACCTGGTTCAACGCCCGCAGGTTTGTGAAGATTGTGCGCCCTTCCAAGGCCGTGTTCACGATAGGGGAGTTCTGGTTCAATTATCTGAATCAGTTGAAGAAACACCATGTCGACACGTATATAATGTCGGTCCTTGCCACGAAGGACTCTCCGTATCTGAAATGGTACGGTTGGGAATATCGGAAAGTGTTGAGGACGGTTTACAAGTACGTGATGGTCAAAAATGAAGAGACAAAGGAAATTCTCGAGAATACGGGCTGCCGCAATGTGGCGGTTACAGGCGATGCGAGATTCGACAGGGTGGCTGCCATCGCTTCGGAGGACTGGCATGACAGGATAGTGGAAAAATGGTCGGGAGGCGCCAAGGCGGCCATAGCAGGAAGCTCTTCCGTACCGGAAAACGAACTATTTATTTTCCTCGCGAAAAAATATCCACGGGACAAGTTCCTTTTCGTACCACATGACCTCGATGAGAAGCCTATCCGGCACATACTGGATTCCCTTGAAGGCCGTGCCATGCTTTATTCCGACATCGAGTACGTCTTTTCTTCCGGCATTCCGCAGAATGTCAGGGAAGATGCCCTGCAGCATCTGGCCGAAGCCCAGGTCCTCGTAGTGAACAAAATCGGCATTCTGGCAAGACTTTACCGTTACGGATGGTGCGCCCTTATCGGTGGAGGATTCGAAAACCTGCCTCACAGTGTCATGGAAGCGGTTATTTACGGCATGCCCGTAGCCATGGGACCGCAGTATCACAAGAATACGCAGTTCGTCGACCTGATGGAATGCGGTGCTGCGACTCCGGTGTCGGACAATGCCGGCATTCTGGCCTGGTATGAAAAGTTCAGGGGAAACGGCAAACTCCTGGCGGAGGTGACGGAAGCCGAAGCTAAATATTCCCTGTCAAATATCGGTGCGACCCAAAGGATCATGAATCTTCTCGACTCGTAAAATCGCCGGCAATTAATCAATGACTACGACAATGAGTTCCGACTGATTGATGGGGTAGCCCGCTTCCATATACAGGAGGCCGCTGCCCCTTTCTTTTGTATAAAGGGTGACTGCCGTACCGTCCTCGCTGACGGCATAATCATAAATCCCCCGGCTCTTGTCGTATTCCAGTTCCTCAATGCCTATGTCGAAAGGTGCGGCAGACGGAAAGAAAGAGCAGCTGACTTCCACCACGTCTCCTTTCCTGCATCTGATAAAGTTGCCGGGGAAAATCTTCATATAATATGGTGAAAATTTTACCGACACCTGGCATTCCGCAGTACAGCCGCCCCCGTCCGCCGCATGACAAATGATTCTGCATGACCCTTCTCCCATGGCAGTGACAGTCCCGTCTCCGGAGACCGTGGCTACACTCTTGTCGTCGCTGTCCCAGTACAGTCTGGTATCTTCCGGCCCTGACGGGGTCAGATAAGGGGTGATTCTGATGCTTTCTCCCGCATACGTGAAATGCAGCGAGGAATATGACAGTTCTATCGTCCTGGCGAAACTTCCGAGTCCGGACTTGTCGATTCTCCATTCAGTCCCGTCCAGTCCGCTGCCTGAGGGAGTGATGCGGATTCTGTATTCGGAATTACGGCAGACATCGAAGTTTCCGGGATTCTCTCCGGGATAGAACCTGTAGATCAGATATTCTCCGTCTTTGGAGTAATGCGAATCCGACAAATATTCGGCCTTGATTTCTATATGGGAGCACAATTCCCTGCGTCCGTCATTTTCAGGCAGGACCTTCAGCGCTTCATCCTCATTTCCCGGGAGCAGGTCCCCCTGCATGTTCTCCAACATGTAAAGGCATATTTCCCCGCTTGTCCCGTCACCGTAGTCCCGGTTCAGGATATCCGTTTCATAATCTTTTCTGATGAATCCGGAAGGGAAAAAGTCGAGGGGGTCGCTGATGCGGCTTCGCTTGAAGGGGGTTATGCAGCGCGGGCAACCCTCGACCTTTATGCTTCTGACATTGAATTCCACATCTTCGTCAAGAAAGGATCTGTCTATGCTTATGCTTATTTTAGCCATCATCCGTTCCAAAGGGACGACGATTTCCCCGCCGGAGATGACCACGTCTTCAAGTATGCCGCACATCGGCATGCCAATGGAGTAATCATCCGGATATGCCATATGGTACCGGAAATTCATCAGTTCTTCGAGGCTCTCCGTATTTACGGCGTAGCCGAGATTGGCGCATGCGTATATGGAATACGGGACATTTTCGAGCAGTTCCGTGGACCAGCAGTATCCGTCAGCGCCTGTCGGCCCGCTGAGGTAGGCCTTGCCTTCCAGGACGCCGAATGAATTGAATACGAATACATTGATGTCCGAAATCAGGGTTTCGTCCGGGTCAATCGCCTTTGTCCCTGAGTCAGCCATACCGAATTTTATCTTCGCTGACCGGACGGACCGGCCGGCATACGTATCTTCGTCCAAACTGCCGGTACATGATGTCCCTGCTCCGGAAACCGCCGCTACAAACAGCAGCACCGCCGCTGCCCCGGCATGATGTCCTTTATGAAATAATCTTCCCATTTCTCCGTATCCTCCCTTTGTTTCCTTGTGTTAAAAACCTATGTCCGTCTCTATTTCAGTCCAGGGCACTATTCCGGTGAATATTTCGGCCGTCTCCGGCGATACCGGGATGGTAGGGTCGGCAGATCCGGTCTTACGGATGATGATGTCGAATACGTATCGGCAGTTCCTGCCTATCCCTCCCGGCGCCGAAATTTGCCCGAACTCCCCTTTGTTGATGTTTATAGGATAATAGTATCTGTTCCCGCCGATGTCTCCGGCGATGACAAGCCTCGTAAAGGGTGTTCCCGCAGTGTCGTTTTCGCTGCTGTTAGGATAGCAGTACAGCCTGATGCCGGGATATACCGTACTGCTGCCTATGTCCTGTCCTATCGATGCATGCACCATCCCGGGATTTGCCAGGATGCGGCAGGACTCGTACGGGAGTCCGTCCGTATTTATCGGTGCCGTCGGGATGAAGTCCCCGTCCGGGATTATCCTGGCCAGGGAGTTGATATTGGCGAGGTAAATGCTGGCATTTTCCAGTATCGCCTGGCTGTAAGGCCTTCCGCTGAAATCGCATCTTATCGACCGGACATATATTTCGGACACGAGCGGCGTCATGCTTATTTCGAAACAGCCGTTTTCTTCGGCTTCTATATATGCGACGCCGCTCATCAGCGGTTTGTCAGGATTTTCCAGCCGCAGGTCCGAGTACATTTCCGCAATGGTCTCGAAAGAAGATATGCTGTTCCAGTCGTACTCGTTTGCCTGGGGATTCGAGATGGCCACCACTATTTTCCTGCCTTTCCTTGAGGCCGCGGCTATCATGCCGTCCCCGTCCGTCTGGAGTCTCTGGTATGAGTCGATGCGTTTCAGTTCGTCGTCGTTGAATATGAATACGTCTACAAATTCCGGAACATCTGTGGACCCGGCGCTGCGGCTTTCTGCCACCGGCCTGATGAACAGCGTCCCGCTCCCGTCTTCTTCCGGACTGCCGGTATGGCTTTCATCCGGAGTCTCGCAGGATAAAAAAATAAAGGCCGGAGAAAATAAAAGCAAGGCAATCGCCGAATGGCATGTACGTATTGGAGAAATTGTAGATGAAGTCCGGCCTTTATCCGTAATATTTCCGTAATGCAGAGCGTTCATATCCGTCAGTTATGTTTCGCCGCAAAACTATCCAAAGAAAAAAACAAAGACCTTAAAAAAGAGAAAAAACTCGACGTATTTTCTCTTTTTTTATCTTTTTTCTCTTTTCTTACTTTTTTTCGTGGAGCCGGAACGGATTTTCTTAAAAATAATTTATACATTTGGTAACAGCAGAAGAATTAATTATGACTTTTCTACGACATTTGAGGCGTATCATTTCACCGAGGACGCACTTCCAGCCTATTTTTTCACAGCAGGCGGGCTATATCAGGCAGGCTTCCAAAGCCTTGCTGCAGATGATGAAGACAGATGACATTTCCGAGAGGCGGAGACTTGAAAAGGAAGTGAAAATGTGCGAGATACAGGGGGACGCCATGCTGACGGAATTCTATGAACAGCTGAATGACAAGTACTTTTCCATACTTCACAGTTCCGATCTCCAGACGGTCGCGATGAATATCGACAATATTCTCGACAACATAAACGATTCCGCCAAATCGATTCTCAGATACATGCCCCAGAACATCGACATTCAGCTCGTGGAGCTTGCCGAGTATATCTGTGCCGAGGCGGATGCCCTGACCCTGATAGTCCTCAGCATGGACGAGATGAAAAAGAAGTTTTCGGAGATGACCATACAGTGCGACCGGATTACCGAGCTCGAGCATGCCGCGGATGAAACTTATGAGGAATATGTCGGGTATATATTCCAGAATGAAACGGATGCGATAGAACTCATGAAGCACAAGAATATCGCTGAAATGCTCGAAGCCACCACCGATACCGCAAAAGTGTTTTCCGACCATATCAGGAAACTTCTGCTGCGGTATGTGGTCGAAAAGTAGGGCTGATACCCAATAAAAAGGGTGACCCGAAAGTGATTTTTCCTTTTTGAGAATTGAATATTTGAAACCGGACTCCATCCGGAGTACGAATAAAAAGAGGGCGGGTCTAAAATCAGACCCGCCCTCTTTTTGTGACCCCTACAGGATTCAAACCTGTAACCTTTTGATCCGTAGTCAAATGCTCTATTCAGTTAAGCTAAGGGGCCGATTCAGGCTGTTTGCCTGATATGCAGCATTATGCGTTTTCTTCCTTTACGAT
>CALUQC010000037.1 GCA_944322805.1 uncultured Bacteroidales bacterium
ATATCCCGTCTCCGGCTCCTCGCAGGAAACTATTCCCGCAAGCATTGCTGCGGCTGCGCAGCACATGGTAAAAATTTTCTTCATGTTGCTTTTGTTTTATATATGGTTTAACATTTTGTCATTCCGCCACCTCATAGGACCACCCCGGATTCTGGTGCTCCGCGGTGATGTTGTCGTTGTACCTGTACTCCGACTGCGGGATAGGGAACAGATGCCTGTAGTCATCCACGGATATCGTCATTGCAGCCGAGCCGGACTCATTGTACCGGACCACCGGTACACCCGTCCTTTTCAGGTCGAAATACCTCGTCCCTTCTCCGACGAACTCCTTCTGCTTTTCCGCCAGAATGGCATTGACCAGGTTGTCGCCCGAGAGGTTTTCATCCATCAGCGTACATCCCCGCGCTCCGAGATACTCGTTCATCAGCGCCACGGCCTCGTCAGGCTGGTTGTCCCTCGCATACGCTTCCGCCACCGTAAAACAAACTCCGGAATAACGTAGCGTGTTGATATACCGCACTTCCGTGTTTTCATAGTACATCCTGTTGTACTTGCCGAAACATCGCACTCCTGTCATCGGCGTTTCCGTATACTCGCACCAGGTCTTTCTCATGTCGCCCTCCTCGTAAGTCACTTCGTCGGAAAGGCAGAAATAATCCCCGCGCTCCCGGTCGTAGTTCAGGTCTATGTAGAAAGAATCGAAGATATAGGGTGCGAAAATGCGTTCCTGACTTTCGTTCGCTGTCCACAGGTTGTCATAATCCGTGGCGGTCCAGCGCTCCGCAGCCCCGTTCAGAAGCGGCAGCCCGGACGTTACGGCAGCCTTGTAATTCTCCCGGTACAGTTCAAATTCGGCCCTCAGCGCCGCCACGGCATCCGAGCCGAAGTAATAGACCGAAGTCCCGGTATTCTCCACCGATGCCGCCGCTGTCAGGAGCCCGTCTATCTCGCTGATGCAGTCCCGCATCGAAGAACGCGGCAGGAAATCCAGCTCCAACCTGTTTTTCAGGATGATGCCGTCCCTGTCCAGATTTTCCTCGGCATACCGCGGGGCGTAAATCCTCAGAAGGTCGAAATAGCAGTATGCTTTCAGGGCCTGGGCCTCGCTCCTTACCTTGTCCAACTCGACAGCATCCCCGTCTTCTGTCAACTCCACCTCGTCGAGGCGTGTCAGCAGCGTGTTCAGGTATGCGATGGTCATGTAGTAATCGGTCCACAGCTGGGAGGAAAGGTTGTCGATGGCATTGTCCTGCCAGTTATAGAGATTATCCAGTTCCGCATATGCGGACGAGTATGCGGTCGGCTTGAAATCATCGCTCAGGACGGCGAATTCCACCTGGTATCTCGGCAGGGAATTGTAGGCCGAGGCCAAAAGCTCCCGCGCCATGTCCACGGTGGAAATGGTCGTGAACTGGTTGTCCAACTTTATGTCCAAACAGCTCCCGAACAGGGGAAGCATGGATAATATTATGATGAACTTTTTCATTTTCCGATAGAAGATTTCCGATACGTAATATTTTCCAAAGGGTTTTTGCCCCGATCAGAATGACAGACTCAGACTGATGGTGTAAATCGGCTGCTGTGCGCCCACCAGAGAGCCCGATTCTGGGTCCGATTCCTTGTATCGGGTGAGCGTGAACAGGTTGGATGCCTGAAAGGCAATGTTTCCGTACTTGAAAAGGTTCCCTGCCTTTTTCAGGAGCTTTTCCGAAAACCTGTAGCGCAGAGAGAGCATCGAGAGCCTGAGATAGTCGCTGCTTCCGACAGTCCTGCTGTTCGGATAAAGGGTCAGGTTCTCGAGCGAAGCCGTAGTCGTGTACGGGCTGTTGTACAGCTTGTTCTGGTCGCCGGGCTGGAACCACATGTTCTCCACCTGTCCGCGTACGGCATTCTTGTTCGCGTCATCCACATCCCTCACGTAGGAGAAAGAATAAGCCTTGATTCCGCCGAACACATAGTAGAAATCCGCATCGAACTCGAGATTCCTGTAGGTGAAACTCAGGTTGATGGTCCCGCTGTATGGCGGCACGCCGTGTCCCAGGGCTACCATGTCTTCGCGGGTCAGGGTGCCGGAAGCCGGGATTTCGCTTCCGTCGGCCTTGCGGAATGTCGGAAAGCCTGTCATCGGGTCGATTCCGTTCGAAATCGGGCCGTAGATGATGTCGTAGGCCTTTCCTACTTCAAAATCAGGCACAAGGGAGTACTCGCTGGTATAAAGCCTGTCCCCGTCGTACAGGTCTATCACCTTGTTCTTGTTGTATGCTATCGAGAAGCGCAGGTTGAGCCTCGTCTCGTCCATGTCCAAAAGCGTGGCGGAAACGGCCGCCTCTATTCCCGAATTGCTCAGCACTCCGATATTCCTTCTCATGGACACGAAACCGTTCGAAGCCGGTACCGGCACATCCAAAAGTGCGTCCTCAGTGACCCTGTCATACCAGCCTACATCTACGGAAAGCCTGTTCCAGAATCCGATGGATACTCCCGCTTCGGTGGATATCGTCTGCTCCGGTTTCAGGGAATCATTGTAAAGGGACATGAGTTCGAGGAGCCTGCGGTCGCCGTAGCTGTCATCCAAATACTGGAAGGTGGCTACCGCCAATGAAGGCGAGACGCCTGCAAGACTGGCTGTACGTCCGTAGGATGCCTTGAAACGCAGTGCCGATATCGGATTCCAGTCCTTGAAATAACTTTTTACGTTCCATCCTGCGCCCACGGCCCAGGCGGCATTCCATCTCTTGTCTTTCGGCAGTATGGACGATGCGTCCGCCTTGTAGGTCCCGAACAGGTCATATGTCCCGTCGAACGTGTACCCTGCCAGGGCTCCTATACCTATCTGTGCCGTCTTTTCCTTCAGGTTGGAGGTGCTGACCTTCCTGCTGCCCTCGATGGACTGGTTTATGGCCGCGGCGGAGTTCAGCAGGCCTACGCCGTAGCCGGTTATCGACATGTTGTCGATGTCGTCCATGTAATAGTCGGTGTTGGCTCCGAGAGTGACGTCATGTTTCCCGAATGTCCTGTTCCAGGTCACGCGGACGTTGTAGGAAATGTTCGTGTTGACATTCTTCGACTTGGACAGCCGGCCTCTTTCTATCTCGTCGGCACCGCTCTGCTGCTCAGAGTATGCTGTGGAAGGCGTGAAGTCCTGGGATTCGGAGAGGACCATGTCCAACCCCACCACAGCATCCACGTCCAGCCCTTTCACCGGAGTAAGGTTTATGCTGGCCGTCGTGCCGAAACGTTTCTCGGTGGAAACCCTCTCGTATTGGTAGAACAGGTCGTCGTAGGTCCTGTTCGGGTAGGACCACAGCTCCCCGCTCGTCTTGCTCTCGTAGGGATTCAGCTCGTATATCAGGGAGGTCGGGGAATAATCGGAACTGTTCGGACTGTCCGCCTTTGAGTATCCTCCGTTGACGCTGATGGAGACGTATCCGATGTTTCCGATAGCCTGGTCGAGGCTGATTCTGCCGGTGAAACGGCTGACGTCATTGCCCGGAATCTGACCTCCCTGGTAACTGTAATTCGCGGATGCGTAGTAGGAAGTCTTGCTGTTCCCTCCTCGGACACTCAGGTTGTGCCTCTGATAGAAGTCGTTGCGCAGCAGTTCCTTGAACCAGTCCGTGTTCGTCTTTCTCAGTTCGTTCAGCTTTGCCTGGCCTTCCGCCACGAGTTCTTCGATGTTCTCGGCTCCGCGGTTAGTCTCGCGGATATATTCCTCGCTGTAGAGGTAGCCCGGCGCATTCCGGTTCCTGAGCCTACGCTCGAGTTCGAGTTTTTCATCGGTCTCCATCATCAGGACACCGCGGCGGCCGCGGGTGGTGATGCCGGCGTTGAAATTGTATGTCACGAGAGCTTCGCCCGTAGTACCCCTGACAGAGGTGATTTCTATCACTCCGTTTGACGCCTTCGTTCCGTACAGGGCGCAGGCAACGGCATCCTTGAGCACCTTGATGTCGGCTATGTCCAATGGATTCAGCGTCATGAAGGCATCCGACGAGATGACCTGCCCGTCGAGCACGAAAAGCGGCTCGTTGGCAGCATCTCCCTCGCGGAACGAGGAGTTGCCCCTGATGCGGATTTCCGGTTTGGTGCCGAGGTCTCCGCGGTTGGTGACCACCAAACCGGGGGCCGTACCCTGGAGTGCCACGGACATGTCCACCATGGGCTTGTCCTGCAGTCTCTTGACATCGACCACTGTGATGACTCCGGATTTCGAACGGATATCCAGGTCGTTTATGTTCTGCTTTCCGGTCACGACCGCACCTTCCATCATGTTGGCGTCTTCTTCCAGGATGACGGTGATTTCCTTCTGTCCGGTATATCCGATGGTCTTGGATTTCATCCCGAGGAAAGACACTTCTATCAGGATGTCGCCCCGGTCAGGCAGCTCTATCGAAAAATAGCCGTTTGCATCGGTGGAGGTCCCGTATCCGGCATCGCCTCTCACATAGACATTGGCTCCTGCCAAAGGCTCGTTCCAGACATCTGTGACCCTTCCGGCAAGTATGCGCGTATTGTTGCTTTGGGCAAATGAATTCAGACAGAAAAAAAGAGAAAATACAAATCCTAATACACAACACCACTTCATAGGCATATTGTCAAATTCGTTGGGGATAACTCATACAAAATTCAAAAGTATGTCTTTTTTTCAAATAATCAATAAAAAATTGCCCCGTTTGTCGGGGCAATAGTCAGATTTGGTTATTTTTTCTGTCTTTTCTCATATTTTCTTATATAGCGTTCGAGCATCGCGGCATCCTTCCTGGCCTTCTCCTGTGCCTGCCTCAACGCCCGCCGTTTTTTCTCCCGTAGCTTCTCGGCTTTCCTGTCCGCCTTGGCCTGCGCCTTGTCCGCATCCGCCTTGTCCTTTTCCGCCCAGCGTGCCTCGCGGGCAGCGATCCTGTCTTTCCGCTTCTTCTCCCGCTCGGCCGCCTTCATGGCTTTCTGCTCTTCTTTGGTCAGTATCCTGCCCGGGTCGCTGAGTCTTGCGATGGAATCCGCCCTGGCGATGGAATCCGCCGTTTCAAGAGAGTCCGCCACCGCTTTCAGGCTGTCCTGCAGTGCGATGGAGTCCGCCTTGACCGCATTCAGGGAGTCTAACCGCACAATGGCAAGCGAATCCTTTATCTGTTCCTGCCGCAGGGCTTCCTCCTGCTCCTGCTGCCTGCGTTCAATGTCCCGGACATGGTTGAGCGAATCCCGGATGGCTATCTGCAGGTAAATGTCATCTATGTAGCCCGGGAAATACAGGTCGGTCTGGGTGTATCTTGCCCGCGGCCTGGCGTTGTATCTCGTCCTCTCGGAAGGGCGCAGGTCGAGGGTTGTCACGGCATGCCTGTCCACGGGCCGCCTTTCCGGAGTCCAGTTGAATCCTTTCAGTTTCCTGTCCTCCTCGCTCAGCTGTACCACGGGATATGCGTCGCTGACTGCCGTGTCGAAATAGTAGATACGGTTTATGCTGCCGTCCTTGAACACCGCGGAAAGCATCTTGGAGTCCTTTTTGTTGACCGTAGCCAGCGTGTCGTTTTCCTCTATGTAGAAAAGCGCGGCTGCTCCTCCGAGGGCGTCGAACCTCGAAAGCTCCCCGTCCGGAGAAAAGTACGCCATCATTTCCGCTCCCTTTATCTGGTTGTAGTGCGCGGTATCTTCCTGCATGTGGATGAAGGCGTTGGACATCAGACTGGCTTTTTCCATGGCGTTGTTCCTGATGACTACGGAGATGCTGTCCGCGTTGTACTGCTGCGTGACTTCATTCCAGATGGCCGGCTCCTTGAAAAGCCGCGCCAGCGAATCCAGGTCGGAATACAGCAGCGAATCGCATACGACCTGCATGTCGTTCCGGTAGATTTTCACATTCCTTAAAGCCACTACAAAGCCGATTTTCGTGGAGTCAGGCGTCGGCAGCGAGTCTACGGCCGCAAGAGAATCCGTCGTCGCAAGGGAGTCGGCTGCCGCGATATTGCCTCCGATGTTCAGGGTGTCCGTTCCGGA
Source organism: uncultured Bacteroidales bacterium (assembly GCA_944322805.1). Classification (GTDB taxonomy): domain Bacteria; phylum Bacteroidota; class Bacteroidia; order Bacteroidales; family UBA932; genus Cryptobacteroides. Next base: position 5,989 of record CALUQC010000037.1, read on the forward strand.
CAACGTATCTGTCCTCGAAAGGGTGTCCGTTCCGGACAACGGGGCCGGCTGCATCAGCGTATCCAGTTTTCCGATGGCTGCCAGCGAGTCCATCCGTGCAATGGAATCCCTTGCCGCCCTGGCCCTGGCAGCCTTCGCCGCAGCCTCCTCGGCAGCACGCTTTTCCGCTTCCGCCCTTTCCTGCGCTGCTTTCTGGGCCAGTTTGTTCGGGTCGTTCGCCGCCGCTTCCTCCGCCTTCTTTGCCGCTTCCTCCGCGGCTTTCCTGCGGAATTCCGTCACCGGGTCTATGTCCAGATTCTGTTTGCGTGTCGCCGCATCGGCCAATGTCAGCGAATCTACCTCAAACATCATCTTCGTGTAATATATCAGCGTATCGGCTCCGAAATAAACCGTATCCCTCTGCCCTTCCTCCTCCGTCACCGTAATCACGGCAGGGTTCCGGGTAAGGGTGACTGTCGAGATGGAATCCACATAGTCCAACTTTCCCGCCAGGCCGTGGACATTCCTGGTCGTGTCGGTCATCTGCACGTTCCCGTACATCAGGATGTCCGAAGTGTTCCTGTTGAAATAGAGGGAGTCGCACCATGCTTCCTGGGTGTCTGACATCAGGTGCACCTTGTTCCTGAAGAAGAACAGTTCCCGGCCCCTGTCGTACCATCCCGCTTCCGAGGAAAGCATGTTCTTGTCCTTCCATGCGTTCGTCCCCGTGCCGAATGTGGCGAGAGATGTCTCGGACTCGTATTTCAGGGTATTTGTCTTGATGAAGATCGAGTCGGTGAACATGTTGACGTCGGTACGGAAGTCGAATGTCTTGATTTTCGAGTCATAAGTGCCGTTCTGGCTTTCGATGATCTGTCCGTCCTTGTCACGCATCGCTCCGCCCCTGAAAAAAACGGCTACGCTGTCCTTGGTGTTGTAGTCAAGAAATTTTGTCCTCAGGGTATTGTTGTCCTTGTCCTGGAGCTGCACGATGTCTCCACGGAACTCCGCGAGGTCCGTATCGATGTAGTATTTCATCTTCTCGCTCTGCAGCTCCGTCTGCTCCTGCACTATTCTCACATTGCCCATGGCATCGATGACCCTTGTATCGACGTTCCACAGGGCCGTGTCGCAGTGCAGATACGTGTTGTTGTGGAAGAATACGGCAGGCCCGGTGATTTTCCTGTAGCTCATGCCTCCGATTTCCAGCAGCTGCGCGCTTTTCCCGCTCAGAAGACGCACGAGACTGTCTTCCGGCTCATCCTTTTCGGTATCCCGGGCATGCAGCTGCTCCGGCAGGAGAGTTGCGGCGAACAAGACAATTGCGATGACGGAAAATCTGCGCATGGGTAACGTCCGGTCTGACCGGCATTGGATTATTCTTCGGTCCTGATTTTTTCGGCCCAGCCGTCATGTTCGAACGGACAGTCCTTGAATATGGGGTCTATGACGATATACGTCTCCCCGATTTTCTTCTTTATGAATTCGTCGATGGCTTCCATGGCCCTTTCATTCTGGGCCTGCTCCATAAGCAGGGTGTAGTCTTCCGAGAAGGAAGCCGTATGCGCCGGGAGGATTTTGTCCACACGGATGATTTTATATACGGTGTTGCCGGAGCGTCCTTCGTTGTCGCGCGATTCGAACGGCTCCGAGATTTCACCTTCCTTCAGATCCTTGATGGCGTTGTAGTCTTCCGGTTTCAGCTGGTCTATCTCGAAATAGGAAGAGCCGGTGTTCGGGTCGGCCATTTGTCCGCCGTTGGTCCTCGTGGCCGGATCCTGGGAGTAGAAACGCGCCGCCAGGTCGAACGATACGGCTCCGTTCTCCAGCTCGGTCCTCAGGCTGTCCAGGGTGGCGAAAGCCTTTGTCCTGTCGTCATCAGTGTATTCCGGCTTGAGCAGGATGTGCCTGGCGTTGAACATGTCTCCCTTTTTCTCGATGACTTCTATGATATGGAAGCCGTCCGGAGTCTCCACTATCTGGGACACGATTCCCGGTTTCAGAGCCATGGCGGCATCCGAGAATGCCGGCCAGAACACGGACTTGGACGCCATGCCGAGTTCACCTCCGCGCCGCGCGCTGCCAGGGTCCTGTGAATAGATGCGTGCCAGAATGGCGAATTTCTCGCCGTTCATGATTCTTTCGCGTATGGCCAGGAGCCTGTCCTTTACGGCGAGGTTGGCTGCCTCACGGTCAGGATAGATGCAAATCTGGCTGAGCTGGTATTTTATGGGGACTATCGGCAGATCGAGAGAATCGGTGGATTCCACGTATTTCTGCACGTCGTACGGAGTCATTTCCGGAGCGGAGGAGGCCACGTTCTGCTGCATCTGCTGCGTCAGGCTCTGGTCCTGCAGGGTCTGACGCCATTCCTGCCTGAGCTTGTAGAGCGGCTTGTTGAAGTACTGCTCCACATTTTCGTCACCTCCGAGCTGGGTCCTGATATTGTCTATCCTGTTTCTCAGCTCCGATTCCACCATGTCGTTGTTCACTGTCAGGGAGTCTATCCTGGCCTGCATCAGGAACAGTTTGGAGACCATCATCTGCTCGAGAAGCTCGCACCGGATGTTCCTGTCCGAAGCCATTCCCTGGGCCCGCATCACCTGGACTTCCTCCTCAAGCTGGGATATGGATATCATTTCATTGCCTACCACTGCGACAGTCTTGTCTATGATTCCGTCGGGATATTTCTGCGCGTATGCGCCGAATTGCATTGCAGCGGCAGCTGCCATGACCGCGAATATTCTCGTTTTTCTGTTCATTGTCAATATATTACGAATTTTCCTTTTGCCCTGGCATCTTCGAGAAGATCCTGTTCCAGCGCCGTCACTAACTTGTGGCGGCGGATTCCGATGAGAATGCCTTTGATTTCCGGCATGCAATACTCTATCGGAAGGATATCTCCTGAATCCACGAAGTCCTGTATGTAAGCCACGTTCACCTTGCCGTAGTCCGTGTCCCGTATCTGGATGAACGAGTTCTTCATCTGTCCGAGCAGGCTTTCATAGTCTTTCCCGAAATCCCTGGCCAGTTCCGTGACGGCTGTCCACCTGTCTCCGTATCCGGTGAAACGGTCGGCGAACGTGTAGGCAAGGCTGTCGGCGTAAATGACATCGTCGATGTTGTCCGAGGCCATGTTCTTCTTTATGGTTTCTATGACCGGCGAGTCTGCCGAAATCCTCAGGAACTTGGCCTTTACTACCGGTATCCTGGCGATGAAGTCCTGTTTGTGGGAGTCGTAGTAGGCTTCTATTTCCTCCATGGTGACATTGGTGTCGAGCCGCTCGTTCACATACCTTTGTTCGTACCTGTACTTGAGCAGTGCTTTCCGGTATTCCTCCATCTCGGCGGTCACATCCTTTTCCTGTTTTGAAAGCCGGGCTTCGGCTACGTCGGCATAGACCAGGTCGGCTGCCCAGGAGTTGATGTACTGCATCACGAGCCTCATGCTGTCTTCCGGGGACGTCCCCTGCGGTACCAGCATCTCCACGTCGCTGCGGGTCAGCTTGTGAGTCCCGACTTTCGCGACAGTGCGCCCGTCGTCGAAATGAGATGAAATCGCCTTACACGACATGAATATCGGCAAGGCGAACAATATGCACACTATGGATGAAATCAGGGCTTTCATCCTGCCTATCTTGAATAGTTCGGGGATTCGCGGGTGATGGTGACATCGTGAGGATGGCCTTCCACGAAGCCTGCGTGGGTGATTCTGACGAATTTCGCCGAACGCAGGGCTTCTATGTTCTTCGCCCCGCAGTAGCCCATTCCGGCGCGGAGCCCGCCCACGAGCTGGTACACCACTTCCGACAGAGTTCCCTTGTATGGCACCTGGGCCACGATGCCTTCCGGCACGAGTTTCTTGATATCGTCCTCCATATCCTGGAAGTACCTGTCCTTCGAGCCCTGCTGCATTGCCTCGAGAGAGCCCATTCCTCTGTACGACTTGAATTTGCGCCCGTTGAGGATGATGGTCTCGCCAGGGGATTCCTCGACACCGGCAAAGAGAGAGCCTGCCATTATGGTGCTTGCTCCTGCAGCCAGCGCCTTAACTACGTCTCCCGAGTATCTGATACCGCCGTCCGCTATGACCGGAATGCCTGTGCCTTTAAGTGCGGACGAAGCCATCATGACTGCGGAAAGCTGCGGCATGCCCACTCCGGCTATCACCCTTGTCGTGCAGATGGAGCCCGGCCCGATTCCGACCTTCACTGCGCTGACTCCGGCATCCGCCAAAGCCTTCGCCCCTTCGGCCGTAGCCACGTTGCCGGCCACGATCTGTATGTCCGGAAGTGCTTCGCAGGCTTTCTTTATGACGTTCAGCACGCCGACCGAATGCCCGTGCGCCGTATCCACTACCACTGCATCCGCACCCGCATGGGTCAGCAATTCGATACGCTCTATGGTGTCGGACTTGACTCCTACGGCAGCTGCCACGAGAAGGCGTCCCTTGGAATCCTTGGAAGCTATAGGATTGTCCTTTATCTTCATCAGGTCCTTGTATGTGATCAGGCCTTCGAGCGTGCCGTCGGTGTTCACGACAGGGAGTTTCTCCACCTTGTATTTCCTGAGCAGGGCCGTGGCTTCCGAGAGGCTGATGCCCGAAGGTGCGGTCACGAGGTTCTCCGAAGTCATCACCTGCGAGATCGGAAGTTTCATGTTGTCCTGGAAACGCAGATCCCTGTTGGTCACTATGCCGATAAGATGCATGTTGCCGTCTACTACAGGGATTCCGCCGATATGGTGCTGGGCCATCATTCCGAGGGCGTCTCCTACTGTCGCATCCGGGCGGATGGTGATAGGATCGTCGATCATGCCGTTTTCCGCCCTTTTCACCTTTTTCACCTGATTCATCTGCTCCTCGATAGTCATGTTCTTGTGGATAACGCCTATGCCGCCGGCTCTGGCCATTGCGATGGCCAGGTCAGACTCCGTAACGGTATCCATTGCGGCAGACACGATAGGGGTCTGCAATTTTATGTCTCTTGAAAACCAGGTGGTAACGTCGACCTCGCGCGGCAAGACCTCCGAACGGGCCGGAATCAGCAAAACATCATCGAAGGTCAGACCTTCGGGAATCTCGTAATTGGTAAATGTCTGCATCTTGTAAATTTTAATTCGCAAAGATAATGATTTTTACGTGAAAACTTCCTATGGCCGTACAGAAGCTGAAAATTTTCGGCCCCTTCCTTTTTCAGGCCCGGAACAGCCGTCCCTGAAAAGTTCCGCGTTCTTCGAGGCGTTTGTCGAGCATCCGGAGCAGCTCGAAATTCCTGACCAGGCCCCATGGAGTGGCGTTGACGAAGCGCGGAGGGACTTCTCCGGCAATCCGTTCTATGTACAGGCCGGGACGGAGCCTTTCGAGAATGTCGATAATGAAATCCAAATATTCCGGCATGGAAAATTCGACGAAATCCTCCCTGTGCTCTGCAAATTCCCGCTCCATCCCGGTACCTTTTATAATCTGGAGCTGGTGGAATTTCACTGACCTCAGGGGCAGGGAGTTTATGGCTTCCGCACTGTCTTTCATCATCCCGACCGTTTCCCCTGGCAGACCGAAAATGAAATGCGCCCCCGTATCTATCCCTCTTTCCGCAGTCATTCGCACCGCTTTCCGGGCACAGGCGAAATCATGCCCCCTGTTTATCCTCGCCAATGTCCTGTCATGGCAGGATTCGATGCCGTATTCGACTGTCACGACAGGCCTGCGTATGATTTGCCCGCCCACCGTGCGGCTCCAGTCCGGCTCCGGCAGCAGTTTCCCGCCGGCTATTTCCGCTATCATGTCCAATTTCCGTTCATCCACGCAGTCTGGCCTGGTCCCGATGACGATGCCGGCCACGGCGGGATGCGACAGGGCCTCAAGGTAAAGGGATTTCAGTTTTTCCACCGGAGCATAGGTGTTCGAATATGCCTGGAAATAAGCCAAATAATGTTCCGCCGAGCGGTATCTGCCTTTATGGAATTCCATGCCTTCCTCCATCTGACGCATCAGGGATTTGCCGGGCGTGCTGTAGCCGGGATGGAATGCCGCATTGTCGCAGTATGTGCATCCTCCCGTCCCGACGGTCCCGTCGCGGTTGGGACATGTAAAACCGGCATCCAGGACTATTTTCTGGAGCCGTTCTCCGTATTTTTTCCTGAAATATCCTACGAAAGTGTTGTAGCGCTTGCCGTCACTGAAATCGAACATGTTCCTTTGTTTTGCCCCCAAATTTAGACCTGTTTTTCTGAAAAAAGCCGCAGTTCCCGAAAAAAATATCTATGTTTGCGCGGTAAAGCGGTCCAAGGGAATCCGGTGAGAATCCGGAACAATACCCGTTGCTGTATTTCCCGACGTCTTTTTCCAAAGACCATATCTGTCCCGCAATATGCCACTGTCCGAAAGACGGGAAGGCGCGGGGCGGGGGATAAGCCAGAAAACCTTGCCGTTTGACAATACAGTGGCGCTGCGGGATTACGGCAGCCAGGTACAAGATGCTGATGTGCGGCGGGAGGCTCACCTCCCCGATATCGGAATACCGTTCCGTTGCCGCATACGGCCGAATTATACCGCAATACCATGTCCCGCCGCCTGTCCGGTAAACGACAAATTTCATATCATATGGGACGTAAAATTCTTTTTTTCACATCGGCAGTCATCTTCATTGCGGCCGTTTCGGCCTGCACCAAGGGAAACGACACGGACACGGCTCCGGATTTCAGTTTCGTGCCGAAGGCCGGCAATACGCTTTTTGTAGCAAATGAAGGCACATGGAACAACGGCAACGGAACATTGTCCGTTTACGACACGATGACGGGGACCGTCGAAAACGACGTATTTTTCAGGGCGAACGGCTTCAAATTGGGAGATACGCCGCAGTCCATGACCCTGTATGACGGCACTCTCTGGATAACGGTCAACAGCTCAAACATCATTTTTGCGGTGGATCCAGTGACCTTCAAGGAAAAAGGCCGGATCACGGGGACCCTTTCCCCGCGTTATATCCATTTCGTTTCGGACGACAAGGCCTATGTTACGCAGATGTCATCGGGAGACATACTTGTCGTAAATCCGCAAACATATTCCGTAACGGGAAAAATCGAGACCGGAGCGGCTTCTACCGAACAGATGGTGCAGTGCGGAAGCGATGTTATGGTGAACTGCTGGTCATCCCAGAAGGAAATATTGAAAATAGATACCGGCAGGGACGAAGTGACCGGCAGGCTCGAGGTGGGGATACAGCCTGCGGCAATACAGCTCGACAAGGACGGAATGCTCTGGGTGCTTAATGACGGGAGCAATGCCTGGCCGGACAACCCGGCAGGATCGGAGACTCCGAGTCTGAAAGTCGTGGATCCGGAGACATTCACAGTAGAAAGGTCGTTCCTGTTTGACGAAGGCAGTTCCATAAACGGAGTCATGACGATGAATGCGGCAAAGGACAGCCTTTTTTTCCTGAACGACGGAGTTTGGGCAATGTCCATATATGACCAGGCGCTCCCGGCAGAGCCCTTGTTCAAAGTCGACGGGGCCATGGCCCTGTTTGACATGACTGTCAGTCCGGAGAATTCCGAAATCTACGTGTCGGATGCGTTGGACTACCAGCAGAACGGCATAGTCTGCCGGTACTCCATGGATGGAGAATTGCGCGGCACGTTTACGGCCGGCATCAATCCGGGCTCGTTCTGCTGGTATTGAGACGTTCTGCCGGTACTGGAAAAGACGGAAGCCGATTTTACGGGCAATGCAATATCTGCTGTTGATATCTGTAATCCTCGGAATGTTCCAGGCATCGGGAGGAGATCCGGAAAGAAGTGATTCAAAAGGAGTTTCCGGACATCCTTCCGAAGAAGTCATGCTTTCTCCTTCCGAGCCGGAGGACCGGGAAACCGCACCCCGGGACACCTTGCGTGCCGCCGTCGTTTCAGGAAGCCGTCCTCTCGGACAAGCCGGAATCAGCCGGACGGAAATCGACAGCATTGCCCTGAAAGAGAATATTTCCCTCTCGCTTGCCGGTCTCTTAGCCTACAATTCATCCGTGTTCATAAAGCAGTACGGACGCGCCACGCTTTCTACCGTATCCCTGCGCGGGACGGCATCTTCTCATACGCAGGTACTCTGGAACGGAATGAAAATCAGCTCCCCCATGCTCGGAATGGCTGATTTCTCCCTGATTCCGGCATATTTCGCCGACAGGGCCGAAATCCTTCACGGGCCGTCTTCCCTGCAGGAAACAGGCGGTGGAACAGGCGGGGCTGTCATACTGGAAAGCCGGCTGCCGGACAATCCCGGAGCGGAGGTGCAGTATATCCAGGGTTTAGGCTCGTTCCTCACTGCCGACGAGTTTCTCAGGGTTTCGTACAAGGGCCGGCATTTCAGCACTTCGACCCGGCTCCTGCTGTCCACTTCTAAAAACGATTTCAGTTTCGTCAACATGGACAAGAAAGAAATCGCATACGACGGGAACATGGAGATAGCTGACAGCTGGCATCCGGTGGAGAAGAACAGGAACGGGGAATTCCGGGATTTCCATGTGATGCAGGAGCTGGGTTATGATTTCGGGAACGGAAATGCCCTGACATTTTCGGCCTGGTACATGGATTCATGGCGGCAGATTCCTCCCGTGTCCGTGGATTATGGCACGACTGACATTATCAACGAGCAGAAAGAGAGCGCATTGCGGGTGGTCGCGGGGTGGACGGCGGAAAGGGATGCCGGCAAAACGGAGATTTCCGCAGGCTGTTCCCTGTCGGAACTCGGATACGACAATGCCAGAGACAACGGAAACGGAGACTGGTCGTGGCTGACACGGGCAGTAAGCCGGACAGGAACGTTTATGCTGAAAGGAAAGTACAGCCTTTATTTTGCCGGAAAATGGATGCTCGCCACGGATGTCTCCGCGTATTTTCATTCGATAACATCGGAAGACAGGAGTTCGCTTGTGCCGGAGGGAAAGGGCTATGACGTCTCGGCGGCCGAGGTTTCCGCGGCGGTATCGGTGAAATGGCAGCCGGTGCGGCGGATAGGGTTGTCCGCCACTCTGAGGGAAGAATTTTTCGACAGGGATTTTTCGCCTCCCGTTCCTGCCGTGAATGCGGATTTCCTCGTGTCCCGGAGCTGGCAGCTTTATCTGAAAGGGTCTGCTTCGCTGAATTACCGGCACCCGTCCCTGAATGACCTGTATTATGTTCCGGGAGGCAATCCCGACCTCGGGCCGGAATCCGGATTCTGCTACGATGCAGGCTATTCCCTGTCGAAAAGGATAGGGCGGGACATGGAGGTGGAGGCCGGCGGATACTGGTTCGATTCCATGATAGACGGCTGGATACTGTGGCTTCCGGAAGGGGCAAGAAAGAATTTCTGGACTCCGGTCAACATGATGAAGGTGCATGCGTTCGGGGTGGAGCAGAGAGTCGGGACGCAGTGGCGTTTCGCGGACGGATGGAATTTCCGTTTCAACGGGAACTTCACCTGGTCCAGGTCTTTGGATTCAAGCCCTTCGGAGAATGTTTCCGACAGTTCGTACGGCAAGCAGCTCCCGTACATACCCGAATATTCGGGCTCTTTCACGGCATCCCTGACGTGGAAAAACTGGTCACTGCTGTGGAAATGGTGCTGGTACAGCACGCGTTACGTGATGACGAGCAATGAAAAAACGGTGTCCGGCTCCGTTCCTCCGTACTTCATGAACGATATCAGCATCGGGAAAAAGCTCGATTTCAGGCGTGTCGGGCTGTCTGTCCTCCTGAACATAGACAATCTGTTCAACGAGCGTTATGTCACCGTACTTTCCAGGCCCATGCCCGGGATCAATTACGAAATTTATATTGGAATCACACCGAAATTCAAGCGAAAATGACGATATTCGGAAAAATAACGGCGGTTTTCATGATTGTGGCGGGAACAGCCGTCTCCTGCAGCGAGGACCGCGGCGCAAAGGAACTTTTCGACACCGTGTACTATGCTCCGGAGTATGCCGGACTGTTCGAGATACGCGGTATGAAGGACGCTCAGAGCAGGGTGTTGAGGGTCAAGGCTTTGTGGCAGGGAGAAGAAGCCGTGTCCAGGGATTTCTTTATCGCCCGCGGAGGGGAGCTGCCTCCGGATGATTTTTCTGGCCAGGTCCTGGACGGGAATGCGGAGCGGGTCGTGGCCATGTCGTCCTCGTATGTGGCCATGCTGGAGCTTCTCAAGGAAGCCGACAGAATCAAGGCGGTTTCAGGGCTGGATTTCATAAGCGGCACGTATATCCGCGACCACAGGGATTCCGTGGCGGATGTCGGAAGCGAAGCCGATGCGGATTACGAGGAGATAGTGTCGGTGCGTCCCGATGTCGTCATGCTGTACGGGATAAATTCAGCCAGCGTGATGGAGGCGAGGCTGTCGGAGTTGGGGATTCCTTTCGTGTATATGTCCGAGTATTTGGAAAAATCGCCTCTCGGACGTGCGGAATGGATAGTGGCGGTAGCGGAAATACTTGGGTGCCGGGGCAATGGGGAAGCCGTGTTCCACGAGATAAGGGACAGGTACAACGTTCTGAAGGCACTGACCCGTGATGCAGGGGAGAGGCCTTCCGTGATGCTGAACGTGCCGTACGGGGATCTGTGGTATATGACGCCTCCGCAGTCTGCCATGGCGGCCATGATAGAGGATGCGGGTGCTGAATATGTCTACAAGAAGGGCGGTGATGGCGGCGATGCGGTAAAGACCGGTATCATAGATGATGAAGAAGCGTTCCTGCTCGCGTCGGAAGCGGATTTCTGGCTCAATACCGGAACGTTCAGGACAATCGGAGAGCTTGTATCGGCGTATCCTGAGTTTGCGGGGGTGAAAAGTGTGGAGCAGGGAAATGTCTTTAACTGCGACCGCAGGGTCAATGCCGGGGGTGGCAATGATTTCTGGGAATCCGGCATGGCGCGTCCGGATCTTGTCCTGTCCGACCTTGTCCGCATTTTCCATCCGGAGCTTTTGCCGGACGGCACCTTGACATATTACAGGAAATTGCCGGGACATTCGGCGCATGAGTGATTCTGCCAGGAGGCATTCAGGGCTTGCCGATGGATGACATGAAAAACAGAGTATGAAAAAGAATGCAATGATATGGGGCGGAGGAATCGTTCTCCTTCTGCTGCTTTTCGTCACGGATCTGATGACCGGCAGTGCCGGAATCGCTCCGTCCGAGGTGCTCAGGGCGCTTTTCGGGGGCGGTGCCGGAGAACAGGCCCGGCTGATAGTGATGGAAATACGACTGCCCAAGGCCCTTACTGCCGTAATTGCCGGCATGGCTGTGTCGGTGAGCGGGCTGCTGATGCAGACTCTTTTCCGGAATCCCCTTGCAGGACCGTATGTCCTCGGCATCAGTTCCGGAGCGTCACTCGGAGCTGCCCTTTGCGTATTGAGTGCATCATCCGCACTTATTGTCAGGGAATCGGCTGCCGGTGTTCTCGGATTGGCCGGAGCCGCATGGATCGGTGCCGCTTCCGTATTGGCCGTCATCACGGCGGCCACCCGGAAAATCGGCGACATCACGGTCATCCTCATTTTCGGAATCATGCTTGCGTCCGGCATTGACGCCGTCGTCCAGATATTGCAGTTCCTCAGCGACGAGCAGTCCCTCAAATCGTATATAGTCTGGACAATGGGCTCTCTCGGGAATGTTTCCGGTCTGCGTCTTCTCCTTTTGGCTGCGGCATCGGCGTGCGGGCTCGGCATCTCTGCGGTTTTTGCCAAACCGCTCAATCTGTTGCTTGCAGGCGAGGAATATGCAGTATCTGCCGGTGCGGATGTCGGAAAGACAAGGGCGGCCGTCTTTATCGCGACAGTCCTGCTTGCCGGAACTGCTACGGCGTTTTGCGGTCCGCTCGGCTTCGTGGGGCTGGCTGTGCCGCATATCGCCAGGATGGTGACCCGGAATGCGGATCACAGGGTGCTGATTCCGGCTACGGTGCTTTGCGGCAGCATCCTGATGTCGGCCTGCGGCATAATATCGAAACTGACTGGAGTGCCGGTCAACGCCATTACGTCCCTGATCGGTATTCCGGTGGTTGTCAGGGTGTTGTTTCAGAGCCGTCCGGGTGCAGCATCATGAACGGAATCCCCCGGCGCCGGAAAAACAAATTCGCCGGACTGACGTTATTATGATACATCTCCAGAATATCACCGTCGGCTATCGCAGCCGGCCTGTCCTTCGGGACATCTCCGTTACTTTCGGCGACGGGGAACTCGTTGCCCTGCTCGGCAGGAACGGCAGCGGGAAAAGCACGCTGATCCGCACCATGGCCGGACTCCTTCAGCCGCTTTCAGGAAAAATCCTCGTGGACGGAAGGGATATGGCGACGATGTCCAGGTCTGAAATTGCCAGGAGGATTTCGCTGTCCGGGACGGCCGGAATCAGGGTGCCGAATCTGAAATGCCAGGACGCAGTGGCCATGGGACGTGCTCCATGGACTGACTGGGCAGGGAGACTCCGTCCGGAGGACGAGAAAATCGTGGACAGGGCCATGTCTCTCGTCGGAATGTCGGATTATGCCGGCAGGCATACAACGCGGATTTCCGACGGAGAGGCCCAGAAAATAATGATTGCCAGAGCCTTGGCCCAGGATACCCCGGTCATGCTTTTCGATGAGCCTACGGCCTTTCTGGATGTGCCCGGCAGACATCAGGTAGTAGATATTCTGGCGAAGTTGGCGGCAGAGGAGGGGAAAACCATACTTTTTTCCACGCATGACGTCAGCATTGCCCTGAAAAGGGCATCCAGAATCCTTCTTGTCGACCCTTCCGGCATTTTTTCAGGCGAGGCTTCCGACCCGTCGACCGCATCAGCCATAGAACGCGTTTTCGGTCTTTGAAACAGGCCGTTTCAGGCTTCTCCATGCATTGCTCCTGGCCGCACTATCTTGACTGCAAGTTCGTAGAGGAGGAACAGCGGAATGAATACGAGCATCAGGGAGAACGGATCTCCCGAAGGCGTTATGATGGCGGACAGGACGAGAAGGACGACGACGGCGTGCCTGCGGTATTTCTGCAGGAATTCCCGGTGCAGAATGCCGAGTTTGGACAGCAGCCATGCGAGCAGCGGCAATTCGAATACTACGCCCATGATGAAGACCATCCCGAGAAAATTGCTCATGTAGGAGTTCAGGGATATCTGATTGGCAATAGTCTCGCTGACCCGGTATTCGGTCAGAAACCGGAACGTGAAAGGAAAAATGAGTGAGTACCCTGTCGCGCAGCCGAGGAAGAACATGAATGTCCCGAAGAAAAACGCCTTGCCGACGGATTTTCTTTCGCTTTTGAACAGGGCCGGCTCTATGAATTTCCAGAGTTCGAATATTATATAGGGGAAAAGCAGGAGCAGCGACGTCCAGAACGATGTGGAAATATGCGTCATGAACTGTGAAGCCACGTTGATGTTGATGATGTCTACCGAGAAGTCTCCGGCGGAAAAGTCCGGAAAGAACGGTATCGCCTTTCCTATGGCTGCAAACCACTTGTACACAAAGAAGTCAGAAGATGTCGGACCCAGGATCACGGTGTCGAAAATGTGCGGCATTGCTATGAAACAGCATATAATCAGGATGACCAGGACTGACGCTATCCTGATCAATACCCACCGCAGCACTTCGAGGTGGTCCCAGAATGTCATCCGGGATTCTTCCCCGGCCGGGTCTGCCTGGCTATTTCTTGTCGGATTTTGCTGACTCATTTGAGTCTACACTCAGGTCTTTTTCGACTTCGTTCATCCCGTCCTTGAAACTTTTGACACCTTTGCCCAATCCTTTCATTAGTTCGGGAATCTTGCGTCCGCCGAAAAAGAGCAGCACGACTAAAGCGATGATCAGTATCTCACCGGCTCCGATATTGCCCAAAAAAAGAATGTTTTCCATTTGCAGCTGTTTTCTTTACAACATGCAAAGATATCTTTTTTATCCATTGGAAATGATTTTCAAGGGAAAATATTGTTCTTATCCGCAAAGTCCCTTCTCGCCCGGCCTGTCAGAAAGCTCCTGTTGAATAATTTTGAAGCAAAATTACACAAAATATTTATCTTTGTCCTCCGGTGAAAATTCTTGTACAATGAACAGAAGCATTATAACGGTAGTCGGCAAAGATACGGTCGGCATTATCGCGAAAGTCTGCTCTTATCTTGCGGAGCAGAATATAAACATACTCGACATCACCCAGACCATCGTTTCGGGATATTTCAACATGATGATGATCGTCGACACGGGTGCCGTCACGGAAGATTTCCACAAACTGACATCCGGATTAGAGACCCTCGGAGCCTCGATAGGCGTGCAGATAAAGTGCCAGAGGGAGGAAATCTTCGAAAAAATGCACAGGATATGATCAATATCAACGAGGTCCTCGAGACCAATAAAATGATCGAGAAGGAAAATCTCGACGTCAGGACGATAACGTTGGGTATCAGTCTTTTGGATTGTGTCTCCGACAATGTGGACATCCTTTGCGGAAACATACGGAAAAAAATCTCCTCCGTAGCCGGCAATCTGGCCGAAACCGCGGAGAATATTTCGATGGAATACGGGATTCCGATTGTCAACAAGCGTATTTCCGTCACGCCCGTATCTCTCGTGGGGGCCTCTGCATGCAGGACTGCCCGGGATTATGTGAAAGTCGCCGCAGCTTTGGATGCGGCGGCGGCTGAGGTGGGTGTGAATTTTCTCGGAGGCTTTTCCGCCATTGTCTCGAAAGGAATGACGGAAAGCGACAGGCTCCTCATCGAATCCATACCGGAAGCGCTTGCCTGTACCGAAAGGGTGTGCAG
>CALUQC010000038.1 GCA_944322805.1 uncultured Bacteroidales bacterium
AATTCAGATATGCTTCCACTATCCTGAATATCGGGAAACCTCCGGATGAGAGTCCGTTGCCCCACTGGGCCATGTCCGGGGTCCATCCTTTTCTGCAGGCATATCCTGTCGAGTAGGATTTTCCCCAGGTCGTGATGTCTACGGCCGGGTAAGGCTCGATTCTGTTTCCCTCCTGCTCGCCTTCCGATTCGTTGACATAGCCGTTTATCTGTCCGGGCTGTTTTACGAACAAATACATTCTGTTGTCCCTGTTCTGTATGACGGATGCTATGGAGTTGTCCCCCATATACGGACAGGATGCCGTCGGGTCATACCAGGGCCGTCCGTCCGACATTAGGAAGGCCTCTGTCATGGACCTTGTCAGTCCGAGCCCTGCATTGCCTCCGGCAGCATGCTGTGCATTCCCGTTTGTGATTCCAAGGTCTTCGGAAAACTGTCTCCAAAGCAGGATATCGTCGTATCCGTCCAGATCGAGAGCTCCGAACTGTTCGATATATCCGTTTGATTCGGAAGCGCTTTGCGGCAGGATGCCGGTATTTTGGGTGAGGGTTGTCCCGTCGGCCGCAGCTTTTGCCGCAGCGATGGCCTGGTCGAGGAACCAGTTCCGTTCATCCTCTAAAGTCCCGGCAGTGAAGGCAAAGTCCGGATGGCTGGCTTTGCCCGGCCATTCGTCATCACCGGGGACGAACGGAGTGCCTGCGAAATATTTGAGCCAGGTCCCCAGATAAAGGCACACGCGGGATTTCATCAGATATGCTGTTTTCGCGTACAGCCTGTTCTTGTTTATAAGGGCCGGCTTCATGAGAAGTATGGCCGAGTCCAGGTCCGATACTATGAATCTGCCCACTTCCGTCATCGGCTCGCGTTTCGACATTGCTATCAGCTCGTCCCTGTCCGTGGATGGCACCTCTCTGACGATGGGGAAGTCTCCGAATTTCTTGAGACTGTTGAAATAGTGCCATGCCCGGAAAAAATATGCTTCTCCGATGTAATGGTTTATATTTGATTGATCTCCGGAGATCTGTCCGGCCTTCCACTTTCCGAGAACATATTTGAAAAAGAAATTCACGTCGTAGATGGATGAAAAATCCATGTTGGAGCCTTCTGGGACCCTGTATTCGTCGTCGGTGTATATTTCGTAATAAGTCCTCGAGACCTGGTTGTCCGTGTTGTTGTCGCTGTACCCGTAGTCGGTAAAGTTGCCGAGTGCGCTGTACAGCCCGTTGCAATATGCCTGCAGCTGGCTTTCCTCTTCAAAATATTCCTCCGGCGGTATGTCGGACGGCGGCACGATGTCGAGAAATCCGTTGCAGCCGGCGGCAAGGCAGGCTGCAGCCAAAATAAATATCCTTGTCCTTGTTTTCATCATGACTGAATGTTTAGAAATTGACGCTTAATCCGAATGACCATGTCCTGGCTAAAGGATAGCCGTATCCGTAATGCCCTCCGTACAGAGTTTCCGGGTCGAAAAGATCGGACAGTCCCGTAATGGTCAGCAGGTTTTCTCCGGAAATGAAGAATCTCAGCTGTTTGATCCTGACTTTTTCAGTAAGCCGTTGAGGCAGGGTGTAGCCTATCTGGAGGTTCTTAAGCCTGAGGTAGGCCGCGTTCTGCAGATAGTGTGTCTGGTGCTGCTGGTTTTTCTTTGAATCGGAGAATACGGGACGCGTGTAATATGCGTCAAGATTCTGCCCGAGAGGATGGTCGGGATCGGCCCTGAAATAGTCCAGATGCTGGTCGTAGCAGCAGGACCACCAGATGCTTTCCCCCGCGCATCCGAAGAATGTGGAGTTGTCCGGCCCCGGCGAGTAGTCCATTTTCAGGACTCCCTGCCAGAACATCCTGAAATCGATGCCTTTCCAGCCGGCGGTAAAATCGAGAGAAAATCTGTACCTCGGCTGGTCGTTCCCGATGACGACCAGATCTCCGTGGTCATCGAGGGTGTTGGCCCCGTTGTCGATGCGTCCGTCACCGTTGACATCGTTGTACATCATGTCGCCGGCAGCCCATCCGCTTCCCAACGCGGACTGCCCGCCGTTCGGAAGGGATATGAGATGGTTTTTCATTTCCCTGTCACTCATGGCTATGCCCATGGACTTGTATCCCCAGATGTCTCCTATGACCTTTCCGGTGTAGTATTCGTCGAGGGCTTTGGACGGACTGTCATAGTCTGTGATGATGCTCCTGTCATCGGAAAGCGAGACCCTGATGCCGTAGTCGAGTCCGAATTTCGTCAGGTCTTTCCAGCTGACGGTCAGCTCCCATCCCGTGGTTTTCAGGCTGGTGTTGTTGATGGACGGTACGGTAGCTCCGAATACGCTCGGCAGGACTGGCGGATTTCCGAGCATGTCCTCGGTATATCTCGTGTACCAGTCGAACGAGCCGGTCAGCCTGTTTGAGAATGCGCCCCAGTCCAGGCCGATATCCACGGTTTTGACTGTCTCCCATGTCAGGCTTTCGCTCACCGGGTCAGGCGCCCATGCCGTATTCAGCTGCTGGCCGTCGATTATCCACGAACTGTCGGCAGTCCCTAACGGCATTTTCACGTATGTCGGATACCATGCCGAGGTGTTCTGGTTTGCGAGCTTTCCGTATGAAGCCCTGAGTTTCAAGAGGTTGACATATCGTGTGATGCCGCTCCAGAATTCTTCCCCGGCAATGTTCCACCCGGCGGAGACGGACGGTGAAAGCACCCATCTTCCGGATCTCCTGAATCTCGACGAGCCGTCATAGCGCAGATTCGTCTCGAAAAGGTATCTTCCCTTGTAGTCATAGTTGAAACGTCCGAAAAATCCGGCTGTCGTAAACCGCCCCTGCTGTCCCCAGATGGACGGGTCCGTCTTTTCTCCGGTGGCCCCGAGGCTGGTCGTATTGCTCAGGTCAGGGAAGTCCCGGTGTATTATCCCGTCCCGCGATGCTCCGAGATTGTTGCTCCGGAAATCATCGGCCTGCATTCCTGCCATGATTTTGAACGAATGCCCGTTGTCCGTGGCGTAAGAGTAGTCCGAGTAGATGTTGTATGTCATTCTCCTGTCGAATACCGTCTCCTCGGAGACTCCGGAACTGCTTCCGTATTCGTACATGTTGTTGTCGATATCGTAGAGGTAGGTTTTCTGCCAGTCGGTATGGTTGAACGTGGTGAGTCCGTTGTAGGAGAATTCCCCCGTGATGTTCCAGCCTTTCAGGGGAGTGGCTTTCAGCTGTACGAGGTGGATGATGTTCTCTTTTTTGGTTTTCGAGCGGCCTCCGTACTTGTGGTCATAGGCGCGTCCTCCTCCGGCGTAGAGATTCCCGTTGTTGTCATAGACGGGGAACATCGGCCATTGCTGCCTTCCCCAGTTTATATAGTCGCTGTCCGTAAGCATCTGGGGCTTGTCATAGTCTGTTTGCGAATACCGGACGTTGTAGGAGAGAGACAGGAATTTCGCGATATTATAATTGAGTTTCAGATTCGAACTCAGCCTGTCGAAGGTGTCATTGCCGTATTTCAGGAAGCCTCCCATGTCGAGGTAGTTTACGGACGCGTATCCCTGTATCTTGTCGTTCCCTCCGGACACGCTTGCCGAGTGCTCCTGGGAGAAGATAACCTTGTTCATCAGTTCCTGTGCCCAGTCCACATTGGCATGTGCGCCTCCGTGGTATGGATTTTCGTACCGGCCGTCAGCACCGACGACTAACGGATCTTTCAGCAGGCCGTCCTGATAGTCCTTTATCCTCTGGAGCCATTCCGGATTGAAATGGTCGGAGGAAATGTCGGCATCGTTCATGAACAGCGCCCAGGAATATGAGTCCGCCTGGCTGTTCAGATGCAGCGGGGAGGCGAAACGGAAAGAGTTGTTGTAGTTCACGCTGATTCCGTCGTCCCTTCCTTTTTTTGTCGTGACAATGATGACACCGAATGCTGCCTTTGCTCCGTAAATTGCAGCCGAGGATGCGTCCTTCAGCACGCTTATGCTTTCGATATCATTGGGATTCAGCATGTTCCAGTTTGATTCCACTCCGTCTACAAGGATCAGGGGCGAGCCGCTCGAGCCCTGGCTTATGGTAGCCAGACCCCTTATGTTCACTGTCGGCTCCATGTCGAGAAGCCCCTGATTCTGGGATATGTTCAGGCCCGGGACTATGCCCTGGATGGCCTGGGCGACATTTTGCACCGGCCTGCTTTCGAGGACTTCAGCGGACACGGCTTCCACCGCACCTGTCAGGTTTTCCTTTTTCTGTGTCCCAAAGCCGACCACAATGGCGTTGTCGAGAAAGATGGCATCCTCCTCCAGTACTATGGCCGCGTCATGCAGCAGCGATGCCTTTACTGTCTTAGAAACATAGCTGAGGGCGGAAAAAGTGACCTCTCCGTCCGCAGGCGCATCGAGGCTGAATTTTCCGTCGAGATCTGTTACGGTGCCTGATTTTCCGCAGATTACGGCTACTCCTGAAATCGGTACGCCCTGCGTATCGGTCACAGTCCCGGAAACCGTTTCCCGAGCGGAATCCTGAGCATCGGCCGCAGCCGGAACAGCCAGGGCAATAACGGCTGCCGACATGAAAACGATGAATTTCAGAATGTGGGTAGAGTTCATATATT
>CALUQC010000039.1 GCA_944322805.1 uncultured Bacteroidales bacterium
TTATAGAATCTGTCGCCTCCAGCAACTCCATGTCACACGGCAGAGAATCGAGATATTTGTCTTTCCCGGAAGTACATGATACAGCCATAGCTGCCGCTACATATACGGCAGCCATGGCAAGTATCCACGTCTTGTTCCATAATCGCATCATGACAGAACTGCGCATCATCTTATTTTTTCTAATCGATTATCAGCTTGTTCAGCGTATAGACATCCTCTCCATTTTCGATAGTGTGTTTCAATATATATAAACCGTGTCCGGTCGATTCCAAAAGCCGTTTTGATCCGATGGAATCATAACAATATGCTACTGTACGGTCATTTTTCACATCGCCGGACTTGTGCAGGACAAAATACCTTCCGGATGAATCGAACGTATCATCCGCAAAAACATCCTTCCCTTCCAATGTCATTACATACATACTGTCATTATCGCGGAATATACTCAGTACCTGAGAATTTTCCCATAAATATGCCTGTCGCGATTTTCTGTTGTTTGCCACAAATTCATAATCTTCAATATCATCGACTTTGAAAGTTTCGGAACGGATTTTTTCCGCAATAACGTTTTCCCCGGTTTTTACATCATAGCAATAAACTGTCATGTCATCCCTGCTGCTGTAATAGATTTTATCACCTGTCGCAAACAAAGGAGATGCAGACCACAAATGCAGCAACAGTTTATGCTCGTCCGTAGACCTGACAAGCCTTTCTGTTATCATAGATGCATGCTTATCATATACTTCCAGTACATTATCCACCGCTAATCCTGCCGTATATATTACGATGCAGTCATCAGTTACTTCAAAATCCGAAATCGCAGATTCATACCGGTATTGTGCCACCGGCGTTCCATCCATGGTATATGCAATGAACTTCATCGTAAAACTGCTCCAGACATAAATCGTATCCTTGTGTATATTTACTACGCTTGGATGATTATACTCGAATCGGGCATTCCCGGCATTTCCTATTTTACGAAGCTGATTGCCATCCGAAGAATACAAATACACACAGTTATTGTCACAGACTGCAAAACGACCGTCATCTGCCACAGCAACCGATGTCGGAGCGGATATCTGTCCCATATTTTCATTCAGCCTGCATATTTCCATTATCTCTGCGTCCTGTATTTTCAACGATGTATCTGAACAAGATAAAAAACACAGTTGCATCGCAATCACGTAACAAAAACAATATCCCGTTTTATCAAACAATCTCATTTTTTATACATATTATATCATCATTTTAGAATAACGAGGTGTGCCATGACTACTAATAAGATTATAGGATTAGGCACACCTTGAGCATAGCAGAAGAGTTGTTAACAATCCATATTTCCGCCCTTAGTGCAAATTACAGCATGAGGGTCATCGTCATTAACCCAATATTTACCAGATCCGGAATTCTCCCATTGAGTCAACGCCTCGACATTGGCATCAAAAAGTTCATCCATGGAATTACTCCCGTTGTTGACGTAAACGAAAGTGGAAACCGCTGCAGTCATGAAAGCTACTCCCACAGCTGCGAAAAGAAATGTTCTTTTTATACGTAAATTTGAATTTGTAATTATTAATAATGACTACCATGTGTAGCCTTTTATTTCAGTCCTGATAATACTTTTTCGAACAAATGATTCAGCGTTTCGTTTGCATTTGGGTTACCTACAAACACGGGATGACCATTCTTATCTAACAAAAAACTATGAAAACGGACATCTTCCGGTATACCGGTATTGAGTTTTCTGAAACTGCAATTGAAATCCACATATACAGGATATGGAAAATCCAGAATCATCAGCTGCCGCATAACTTCGTCATACTCTTCCTGCCGGGGCGAAAATACCGTTACAACCTGGAAATCCGAAGTGTCAGCCCGTTCATCTAGTTTTATGTTGTCCGTCATATGAATAATTTGAAAACACATTTTGTAGTCAACGCCTGTCTTCTATAAGGACGGAGATGACATCGCCCTGATGCCAGAGGGAATGGACAGAGACGAAGCCACGGTTGTTGTATTTCCAGGATACGGGCTTGCCGTTCAGCAGGACATCGCGGACAAGTGACTTGTTCCGGACAAAAATCTCGATGGAATAGCTCTGATATACATGAGGGACCTCGTATTCATCCAAAGATACCGTAATACCGCCGGAAGCCGGATGTACACTGATGCTGCCGCCGCCGAACTTGATGCCCGGGGCAATGGTGAAGTCGCAAAGAGGGACAATCAGCAGGTTGTTGTTAAGGTCTCCGGCCAGATTCCGGGAAAGCAGCGCATAATAGGCCAAGCTGTATTCTTTACCCGAGGCGTCTCCGGTAGGAATGAACGAGCCGGCATAGCGTCCGTTGCCGTTCATGGAGAAAAGCCGTGCTGAAAGCAGATTCCAGCGGAATGTCAAGTCAGGATTATCCTTGATGACAGGCTTCTGTGCCTCCGCCTGTTTGCGGGCATCCGTGGCGGACTTGAAAAATGCATCGCTCCCCGTAGCATAATAGCTGTCCATCGCTGACAGTCCAGCATCCAGTACGGCCCTTGCGCCGGCAAGTGAATCGGCAGTACATGCGACTGCGAGCAGTTTGTTTACATCACATGAGGTTTCCGCAAGGGAAGATATCCTGCACGGGAAAAATTTCGGCGGTGCCGCCATCCGGTATCTTTCTCCGGCCACAAGCGGGTCGTAAGACAGATTTTCAGCAGGCATGTCGGCGCCGACATCTTTTCTCCATTGCGCCAGCATCGACTTCAGTCTGGACACGATTTCAGGATGTTCGGCCGCAATATCCTCGGTTTCGCACTCATCCTCGGCTATGTTAAAAAGCTGGACAGTACCGTTCTCGTAATATTCGATCAGTTTATAGTCTCCGAAACGTACGGCCCCGGAAGGAGACAGCATGCCGTGGTTGCTGTAATGAGGGAAATGCCAGAACAGCGGTCTTTCTTCCATCTTCTTGCCTTTCATGGCCGGATAAAGGTCGACTCCGTCCTTTCCGGCGCTTTCCGGCGCCTGCGCTCCTGTCATGGACACGATGGTCTTGTAGAAATCCGGCCCCGTAACAGGAAAATCGGATACAGAGCCTTTCTTTATCTTGCCCGGCCATTTCACGATCATCGGCACACGAAGTCCGCCTTCGTACAACCAGCCCTTTCCGCCACGCAGAGGTGCCACCGAAGTAGAATAGGCCTCGTCGGTCCGGTCGGACGGAATCACCCTGTTCGGGTTTCCATAGTTGGCTGCAGACATTCCTCCGTTGTCCGAATAGAATATCAGGACGGTATTTTCCGACAATCCGAGAGAATCAAGGGTGGAAACAATCCTTCCGACACTCTGGTCAACACTCTCCACCATTGCGGCGAAATTGACATTGTCCTGTATCTGTTTTACTTTCACAAGGTTGTGAGGCAATATCCTGTGCTGTGCATACACGGGATCATCCATCAGTTTCCTGATCTCGGCCGGAGAGAGGGCGTCCGGATCATCAGGATTCCCTTCCAGAATATACGGGGCGAGCTTGCTCACCGGCATTTTTTTCAGTTTTTCAGTATATTTGGCAACAAGATCCGGACGTCCTTCCACAGGGTCATGAACAGCAAAATGGGACAGCAACAGGAAAAACGGCTCATTCTGATTCTGTTCTATGTAGTTCACAGCCTCGTCAGTCATCTTGTCAGTCAGGTAATCACCTTCTTCACCGTCATAGCCGTTCATTCCGAAAGGCGCATAATAAGTGTTCGGCCAGCCCCTGAGATATCCGTCAGGAATATGGATGTCGAATCCGTGCTCCTGAGGCACCGAACCGGTCTCACCGAGGTGCCATTTGCCTATCAGGGCGGTATGGTAGCCGTTCGCCCTCATGGTCTCGGCAATGGTCTCGGCTTCAGACGGAAGATCCTGGACGACTTCCGTAGTGCTGAGACGCTGGAACGGATACTCGCGGCGTCCCGGGAGCCAATCCGTCAGTCCGAGAGATGCCGGATACATACCGGTCAGAATCGACGCGCGGGACGGAGACGAGACATGGCATGAAGAATATGCCGAAGTGAAGCGGATACCATCCTGAGCCATACGGTCGATATTGGGTGTCTCGTAGAAATCACTGCCGAAACATCCGAGGTCGCGCCACCCCATGTCATCGATAAGGATAAAAACGACATTGGGCTTCCCGGGAGTCTTGGCCGAAACTTTTTCCACCGTGCCCGCCATTGCCAGGACGGCAAGATTTGCCGTAACGGCACCTGAAATTTTATTTATTTTCATATTATCTTATTGGTTTTATTTTTTGCATTGCATACAAACACGATGCGTCCCGGCACGGCCGGGAATCATGATACCCTGTCATTCATCTTCGAACAAAGGCTGCGTCCATGCGAAGTAGACCCGGTATCCGTCCTCTTCCATGACAGTATATGTCAAGCGCACCCTGACATATTTGTCTATGTCCACGAATCCGTATTTCAGGGATGTATCTTCAACGGAGCGGATGACCTCCCCTCCGTCTGAAACTACTTCTATCCTGAAACCCGGCTTTCCTTCATCCGAGAGATAAAAAGCTCCCAGACCCCGGGCTACAGTCTCTTTAGTTGCAACCGTATCTATGCCTACTTCAATGCTGCCGTCCGACATTATGCACTTGTCCAGGAAAACGCCGGTCGAAGCATAGAAACGACCCTGCCTTATGGCATCAGTCACTGCTGCCTCGCTCAGTTCCGGCGCCTGTACCATTATCCAGCCTTTGCCTGGATATGCTTTCTTCGTTTTCAGTCTGTGGCTGTCATCTGCCGCCACTCCATAGACCTTCTTTCCATGAGAAAGGATATAGTCCCATTTTTCCTCGACCGGGGCATGCCCCTCCTTTCCGAAGTTGTAGACAAGAGGATGGCCGTTGAAAAGCTCCATGTGGCCATATCCCTCTATCTCAAGAAGTTCGTCTTCCTGCACTCCGTCCCCGAAATTAGGATGGTTTATGACAGGCAGGGCGCCGGCTGCATTTATCGCATCTATTTCGCGCTGGTAGCCTGTGACCGCAGAATAGGGAACGTCATGGAAAAACCGGCTTGCCACGATCTGGTCTTCGAGTCCGATTGCCGTACAATGTGCAGACTTGTAGGTAAGTTCATTGCCCGGAATTACGAGTATGTCTCCGACCTGCCTCATGTCGACGTAGGAAGTATCGAGGGAAATATTATGATCCGTCAGCACCACGAAATCATAATCATGGTCGTCATACCAGTTGATCATGGTCTCTAAAGGGGAATCCCCGTCGCTGCGGACAGAGTGCATGTGCGTATTTCCCTTGAACCATTTCATCTCCCGATTTCCGGCTCCTGTCTGCCTGAGACTGTCCAAACGTTTCCAGTCCACGTCCGACGGTATGATCCAGTTCGGGAGCGGGATGGAGTCACCGGCCATCAGACGGTCATAATAATTCCTATAGGCCGCATTGCTGTACGGGTAGTCATCGAACTTGTCCCCATCGCCTGACATCCTCGGATCCCCGTCCTTTTTCAACTGCGTTTCAAGCAAAATCCTTAGAGAATCCCTGAGCGCCGAATATTTCCTGACCTGCGCAAGATTCCTGACACAGTCCGGATCTTTCCGGATGTCATAAAGTTCCTCCTCCGGGCGTTTGCCGAACGACATGTCGAAGTATCTTCCTTTACCGGACAGGAGCAATGTCTTCGTCGGGGATGCATCGTAATTCAGGTACCCTGTCTCAGGATTTCCCGCAGGGTCCCTTTCAGGATGCCAGTTTCTCAGATACAGCCACCGGTCAGTCACAATACCGCGTACAGGATATCCGGCATCTCCGGGGCGGCCGATATCATGCCTTTCCTTGCCTATGCAGACGAAATCCCTGGTCCATGACTTTTCATCCCCGAGCATCCCCAGCAGGGAACTTCCCTCCGTCTGCTGCATGCCGGAACCGGTCAGGTCCGCGCCAGCGGCATCCATGACAGTAGGTGCGAGGTCGGTGAAGCTGACGAAAGCATCGGAAACCTGCCCCGGGGCAATATGTCCCTGCCACATCATGATCAGGGGCAGATGGTGCGAATCGAAGTAACACTGGCCCTTTATCCTCGGGAAAGACATTCCGTTGTCCGAAGTGATGATGACTAAAGTGTTCTCCAGCAATCCCCGCCTCTCAAGTTCCGACAGCATGCGTGAAAGATGGGTGTCGAAATATTCTATCTCGTATGCATAATCGCACATGTCCTCCCTGACCGTCGGGCAGTCCGGGTATATTTTCGGAACTCCGTCTATCGAACGGGCAGTCCTGCCGTCAGAAAGCCCCGAGCCCTGTGTATAGGGACGATGGGCTTCCCAGCCTCCGTACCAGAAGAAGAACGGCTTGTCCTTGTCCCTTCTGTCAAGAAATCTGCTGAAATTGGCAGCATAGTCTATATTCGATATGGTCGGATATGGAGGCACGCATTTGATGCCGTTGTATTTTTTCCCGATCAGGAGTCTCGGCTTTCCGTCCTTTTCACCCGGCTCCCCAGGGAACCATCCCTTACCGGTCATTCCCGTCTCATAACCGTTTTCAGCGAGAATTTCAGGAAATGTCCTGACATATGACGGGAAACAGGCAAAATGATTTGCCGCCGGTCCGAGCTGCCAGGAAGTCAATCCCGTCAATATACATGACCGCGAAGGGCCGCTTTTGGCATTAGGGGTAAAGGCTCTCGTAAATCTTACGCCTGCGGATGCAACGGAATCGCAGGCAGGAGTCCTTACCCAGTCGCAGCCATAACAACCGAAATGGCCGTACGAAACATCATCCACAACACAAAACAGGATATTCGGCCTGCTTTCCGCAGACCGGATATCCTTTTCCGAAGCCATTGCGGCCGTTGCCGCACAGCCGGCAATCCCGAAGATTGCCATTTGACCTATTCTGAACATAACCTTGGCTTTACAGGATTTCCGTCACTATCTCCGATACAGGATCGGCTGTCGGCAGCGGACTGTTTACGGCAGTAGCCGCAAATACCGTGATGCCGTCATCCTCCGGAAGTACTATTTCACCTGCGCCGTCAGCGACAGGGACATAGGACATGAACATGTAGGTGAACACGTAAGGCTCGTTCCTCTGATACGGGTTGTGCCTGTGTGTACCTACATAGGCGATATCCCCATCTTTCAGATAGGGACTGTCGTAATAGCCCGCGTACCTGCACTGGCCGAAGAAGCCTGAATAATACGGGACAGTCCCGCAGTCAGCATCCTGGCCGAATTTCACTTCCCTGTCTCCGTCGGAGGATGCCATGAGCACGTACACCCCGGCGGTGCCGTCAGGGACGCTGACTTTCTGGCCATCGCATCTGACGGCATTGGCATAGTCCGCTTCTCCGAACACAAACGGGACTCCCTTGTAGACAAGCGTATCCGGTATCAGTTCGGCTGCGTACGAATTCCATTTCCCGTCCATATTGCCCACGGCACAGAAAGCATCGGAAGTGATGGACATGGAGTTGTATGGAAGCCTTACATGTGTGAACTTCCGCTGTCCAGGTGCGGACAAGGCGGACTGAGCCAGGCGTACCCTGTACGTCCTGAGGGAATAATGCCCGATATTTACCGGCAGTTCCCTGCCTGAGAACTCCGCTTTTCCTACAGTTTCCTCTATACCGTTCACCTCTTCCGCGGATAATATTTCAGCAGGGAATGACAAAACGGCATCGGAGTCACGGCCGGCAGTTTCATATACCCTTACGATATAGCCGTCCCCGTCCTCAGCCTTTTTCAGGCACTTGACGACAACATTGTCTGAAGATGAAGACACCATCGAGAACGTCTTGCCGAGTTCTCCGTCATGTTTGCCCACGACAAAAGCCATTTTCCTGTGATTCAACACATCCGCAGCCGAAGATGCATCCTCTGGCTTCAATGTCCCGGTATGCCCGGCTATGGAATATGTAAAGCGGTGTTTTCCGAGATCCTGATTCTTCTGGTGAGGAAACCAGTCGAAGTCTGCGGTAGGCGTATGGAGCAGCGTCAGGCGGATAGTATTGTCGGAAGGCTTGTCCCAGCCGTATTTCGAATCATTCATCACGGTCACTCCGTACGACCCGTCGGAAGCGGTAAGGTCCGCCCACTGATATGCCGGCACTTCGTACTGT
The DNA here is from genome assembly GCA_944322805.1 of uncultured Bacteroidales bacterium. Taxonomy (GTDB): domain Bacteria; phylum Bacteroidota; class Bacteroidia; order Bacteroidales; family UBA932; genus Cryptobacteroides. The sequence goes on from CALUQC010000039.1 coordinate 8,119, forward strand.
ATGTCAGTGTTGTTTCCTCTTGAAACAGTGCCGAGACCGAGGTCGTATGTCGCTTTTTCCGCGCTGAACGCCATCGGAAACTGGGTTTTCAACAGAGTCCGCGGAGAATTCCAGTCGGCCAGAGTCTCCACATCGATCCTGTCATCCACGGCACCGTCCGTCATGATGATTCTCTGAATGAACTTCGATTCCCCGTACTTTCTCTCGACCCTGAGCACTGCCATCAGGGGACCGTCGACCTCCACGGATACTGATACCGAATCCGCCACTGGTACAGATTCCTTGTCCACGACCTTTTTCAATATCTCCCAGGCAGGCCATCTGTCGGAAGTGTTTTCCTCGAAAACCGCCAGGCCGAAATACGACCCTTCCGCGACAAGCTCTTTTCCACAGCGCTTGTCCACAATGGATGCAATGTCTCCGTCTGCATTCAGGACAAGCCTGTAAATATCGTTTTCAATGGAATTTCCGGAAACAGTGAACGATGACCGGCGGCCGTCCTTGCCGGCAGGGCGGACATCATATACCGACAGGCTGACCGGAGGAGTATCCGAAGCGAATACCACTGTCGCCATGCCGTCTTTCAAGTCCAGCAACTGGGATTTCACAAGACGTCCTTCGGGAGAATACACCTTTACCCCGGCATTGCCTTCCGGCATCGGAATCCTTATTTTCACCATATCCCTGTTTCTTGTCGCTGCCGGATTGAATACCACGACAGGAATTCCTTTCACCGCATCGGTTTTCATCCTGGAGGATACGGCCGCAACGGCACTCTCGAGGACTGCGGCGAACTGGTTTTGCGCGATGACCTCGTCATTCCAGGAAAACGTGTAGGCCTCCGGAATGCTCGTACCGGTCAAATCATCGTGGAACTGATGCCAGATGAAACGTTTCCAGGCATCGTTTATGGTGTAATACTGGTACGGGAGGTCTCCTGTCCAGTCGGAAATGACGTTTGCAGCTTCCGCAGCATAACCGAGCTGTTCGTTCCGCCTGTTCAGCTTTTTCATGTCAGCCTGCGACGAATAGCAGCCGGTACCGTGAACATCCATCAGCAGCTCGCCGTCATAAACAGGCAGCAGGCCGCTGTCTTTCAGATATGCAAAATCCTTGAAGATGGCATCGGAGGCAGTCATCCTGATATCCATCTCTCCGCCTTTACTGATGCCCCGCATGATATTCCGCAGAGTCCGTGGAAGAGCCGAGCCGCCGCGATCGCCCCTGAGTTCGGATGATCGGGTACCGAAGTACCTGAACGCGGCATTCACCGCGGATGCGGAAACCCTGTCCGTAAGTTCCGGAGATTCGGTAATGTCCTCTCGCGGATTCCATCCGTATCCGCCGCCGTCCATGGCAGCAAAAATCCGCGAGCCGTCCACTCCCTGCCACAGGCCGAACTCGAATGGGACCTTCTTCCCGTCCTCATAAAAAGGCTTGTGCCGCCATGACAGCTTCTGCGTATGAAAACCTGTCAGGCCGCAGTGGGCCGCTACGGACGGCAGGGTGTAGCTGAATCCGAAACAGTCGGGCAGCATGATATCCGTGGATTTCACTCCGAACTCGTCCTTATAGAAAGTCTGGGCCAGGAGAATATTGCGTATGGCGGACTCCACTGACGGGACGTTCGTATCATTCGCATCCCAGGAGCTTCCGGAGACATGCCATCTGCCTTCGGCTATGTACTGCTTCACGGTCTCGTACTCCCTCGGGAAATACTCCCTGATCCACTGATATTTTATGCCGCCCTCGAAATTCAGTATATAATCGGGATAATCCTCGAAAAGTTTGAAATTCTGATAGATGGTATTAGGGAGAAACTCGTTCAGAGAGCGCTGTACCGTCCACCTCCACTGAGAGTCGAAATGGGCATTGCCTACAAGATATGCCTTCTTAGGCAAAGTGTCTAAAGCGGATGGCTGTGCCGCCAGATCTGACACAGCCATCCCTAATGCAACGATAAAAAAAAGTGTTTTCTTCATCAGTCTTCCGGATTGTTTTTAAGTGAAGGATATTCTCCGGCCGTAAAGTTCCAGATATCGGTATCCCAGTTCGAGAACGGGGTACCGGAAGTCATCTGCTCTGCGGAAAGGGCTTCCACGACGCCAGGAGCATCGGTATTGTTGCCTGCGCCTTTCACGAACCCCCTGCCGGACTCGTAATAGCAGTATGATACGCATGAGATATTGCCGGCAGTATTCATTCCAGCTACACCTCCCGTACCGCTGGCTCCGTTTTTGGACACGAAATCGCTTGCATTATAACAGTACGATACGACAGGGTTTGCATCATTGACATGTCCCACGACGCCGCCGGTATTTGCGTTGCCGTTCAGCTTTATTTCACCTTTGTTATAACAGTTGGTAACATGGACCTTTCCCTTGATAAATCCTACCACTCCGCCACTGTTCACCAGACCGTCGAAATTTCCTTTGTTGAAGCATTCCGAGATTTCAATATCGGAGCCGACATCCACACTTCCTACCACGCCGCCTACACGCATCGAATTCCTGTACGAATAAATCGCGCCGTAGTTGGCACATCTGAGCACGTCCGTATTTTCGTCAATGTTACCCAGAATGCCCCCTGAATTCCCGGCGAACGAACATGTCCCGTAATTACGACAATTCCTTACAATTATATGCTCTGATGAAGAACCGGACCTCGCATTTCCTATCAGGCCTCCGGCATCATTTACATTGTTTGAATCATGTGTTGCAGTGACATCCGCATGATTTACACAATTTTCTATGACGATGGAGACTCCATAGGCGTTGGATACCATACCCGCGATTTTCTTCGAGCCGTTGCCTGACAAGGCTTCGCCTGTCACCGGAGCGTAATTGACACAATTCCTTATATCGGAATAATCGGAGACAAGCGCGGCCACTGAAGATACATATCCGTCTGTCGAATGTACCGACGAATTTTCCCCGATGGTCAGGTTCTGGACTACGGCCCTGTTTCCGGCAGTACCTTTCACAGCATTGAACAGTGCATGAGGAGTCATGTTGTCCGATTTTATGATCATACCGTCCACCTTGAATCCTCCGCCGTCGAAAATACCGTCGAAAGGCCTTTCCTCCGAGCCGATTCCGTCCCACGGCGTATCCGTCATGGTGATATCGGCAGTCATGGCAATGTATTTCCCTGAATAGGAAATACCGGAATTTACGGCCGTCCGCAACGCCTCGAAGTCTGCAAAGTCCTCTATTTTCAAAGGTCGCTCAGGAGTATCGCCTCCGAATGCCGAAAGCCCCTGATCCCAGGACTCGACCTTGATGACGGCTCCGGTAGCATCCACTTCGATAAGTGCTCCCATGGCGTAGTCGGATCCCCCGGAGGTAACCGACTCTACGGTATGTTCTCCTGCTGAAAGCATGTCGTAAAAGGACAAGGATGTCCCCGTGCCGTCGGATGATATCGTAACATCCAGTCCGGACCCGTCTGAAAGTGTCATCACAGCTTCTCCGTCAGGAAGATAGCCGGACATTCCAGGAATAGTCATTGTGAACTGCATGCCTGAGTATCCCTGTTCTATCTCTATCGATACCGTGACGTCCGGATACTCGTATGCCGTGACAGTCAGAGTCGCAGTCCTGCTATCGGAAGTGGCATTTTCCAGTACGTTCAGAACTATCTGTCCGGAATTTTCGCCGCTTTGGCCGGACTTGATGCTGATCCATCCGTCATCCCCTGATACCTTCGCCACGGATGCGGACCACTTGATATTCGATGTGATTTCGAAAGCGAGAGCGTCATCAGCCTTGAACGGAATATTTACCTTTCCTTCCGGAGAAACAAGTATCATCGGAGCCGTTCCTATCTGAATCACGGTCACCGTCTTCCGCCAGGATGCACCGATGCTCTCCACTGCGGCATCCACCGTAATCTCAGCTGTCCTGGATGCCGGCAGAGTGTTTTCGTCGAGAGAAAACACTACTTTTCCGCTGCCGGTACCCTCAAAGGAATCCAGGGTCAGCCAGTCGGTGTCCGTTCCTTCCTTTTTCGCGGTCCAGACCACATTGTCCGATGCCTCGACCGGAAATTCATAGCCATCGGCCGCATACTGCGGTTTGTTGACGGTCAGGTCTTCCGCATCGAAATAAGGGGCATCCACGCTCTCCTCCACATCCTTTTTGCAGGCGCAGACGGAAAGCATGATGCAGAAACATGTAAAAATCAATCCTCTTTTTTTCATATTGTTATCCGTTTTATTCATTTGAATTCGGGAGTCTCCGCGTTTTCCACTATGAAATTCGCTTCATCCATCCAGTTGTCCGAAGTCAGCCGGACACCGTCCACGGTGACATTGTCGAAGACGATACCCTTGAAAGCATGTTCAGGACTCGTTCCTTTCATATAATTGTGGAACCCGAGCGACCTGTCGTACAGCAGCGTCCAGTCTCTCATGACCAAACCGTCGATATCATAGTCGGTATAAGGATCCGGCTGGAAGTTGAACAGCACCGTGACGGGAGTTTCAGTCACGACATCCTCCACAAGCCAGTTTCTCGTATAGCCGTAAGCTCCGTCCGTATGGTACTTGTTTCCCACAAGACTTATCACTCCGCGATTGGATTCATCCCTGTTCCATTCCGCATGAAGAATGTCTATCCTTCTGATTTCGCAGTCTGAAGCAGTCGGGCCTGTCCATCCGAGCTGTATGAGGCCGCCGTTGTTCAGCTGCCAGCACACGATGTCATGTACCTTTATGTTTTCCCGGTAGACCTTGATGTTGTCGTCATTTGCCCAGATAAAACAGTTGGAGACAGTGGAGTTCGCATACGCCGCGATACCGTCGCAGTTGTATGTCCAGCTGCCTATTATTTTCACCCTGTCGACAGTATTGTCAGACCCGATAAGCCGCACCGAAAAATATTTAGGGTCGGCCACAACTATGCCCTGCAGGGTGACATTCCCGCTGCTGCCGGGGTCTTCTATACAATGCGCCTCACGGTATTTCATCCGGCCGGAGGAAAGGACTCCCCTGCCGAAAATCCTGACACCGGGATTGTTTTCAATGAGAAAAGCACCGTACACCCAGGCTCCGGGAGCGAGATAGACATTCTTGATATTGGCAGGAATGGAGTATTTTCCTATGTCATGGACTCCGGGTTTGAAATACAGCCCTTGATATTCAGCTACTTCGCCTGGAGCAACGTTTTCCGCCGAAGCATGTTCCAGCATCAGGTATCCGGATTCGTTCTCCGAAGGAACGTCCGTCTCAAGCGGGTCCGCAAAAATCATGAGCCCGTTCTTGAAACCGTCCGCTCCTATCTCCACCGAGCAATATCCCGGCTTGTCCATGGCAAAGCGCACCACATTTCCATCTACTTCCGGAGTGATGCCGTAACGGGAAGGCAGAATCCTGACATTTCCCGTCACGGGTACCTTCGTTTCATCCAGCACTTCCACCTCGACGGTGACTTTTCCCGAAAAGGAAAATCCGGTCCAGCTGATGCTTCTCCCCGCAAAAATACCCAACGGATACTGATCCGTGGCAGTCATGTCCATGTAGCCTTCCTGCCATACGGGACAGGTATTCTGGAACACGACGGACTCCTTGCGGACTCCGTTCTGGATGACCGTCACCCTGTATATGGAAGACTTGGGAACACCGGCATAGCCGTCCGGAGCGTCATAGACATAGAATGTGGTTTCCTGCTTGCCGCCGGGATTGTCGAGGTCCTGCCGGTCCCCGTCCAATCCCTTGGTGCAGCCGCAGAAAATGCCGGACAGAACCACTGCCGCGGCAAATTTCAATATTGAGATTCCAAGACACATAAGCTATTGGATTGTCGGCCTTTCGTTCTCAAACACGATACCCCTGTCACGGAAAACGAGAGTATCCGATATTTCGCAGACATTCCCATCCTGACGCTCATAGAAATAATTCAGGTAGATGGCATCCCTCGGAGTAGGATCCTCCGGTGTTCCTCCCCAGGTGTCAGCGTTCTCCTTGTAATGTCCGGCACCGTACGTCACTGTGACAGGCGAGTCCTCGGATGACACGACAGTCATATTTTCATCATCGTCCGCAGTGACCTCGAGCGTCCACTCTTCGTCCTTGATATTCAATGTAGTCTCAAAGGAATTAAGGGCGGTAGTGGTCAGTGTCACCACTTCGTCATACTCGACATACTCTCCATGATAGCGGTATTCATCCACTATTTCCCCTGACTGATTGCGCACTATCTGGGCGCCTCTGCGAAGCCATGAGCCGTGATATTTGTTCACATACTTTACGCCGAACAGCGTATAGTCCATCGGTGTCACGTTCCAGTCCTCCGGATTGTGCGGGTCCGGATCCGCCACACCTTCCTTCACCTCTCCGGCAAGAAGGACGGCAGGCTCCTGCACACTGGTGATTTTCAACGGGATGACATATGTTCCGAGAATAGCCTCCGGATCTTCGAAAAACGCATCGGTAAGCTGGACTTCTATAAGGCCGCTGAACGAGCCTTCCGGGATGACCACGGATGACGACGGATTGAGAGTATAGTATTCCGCCGGCAATGCCTTAAGCTGGAGACCGTCCACATTGTAGAGGTTGGTCCCGACGAGGGACTCGTCCACCATGAAGTTCACGGTCCAGTCCTGCTTGTTCCTGTTGTAGTATCCTCCGACGCAGACACCGATATTGAACTTATGCTGCCTGTCAAGCGAGTTGTCGATCACATCGTTTCCGAGAGAAAGTGTCCTTACCGGATACTGGTACGGAAAGTATATCGACTTTGTGTCATAATCATCGTATTCTATCTTCTCGTTCCAGCATGAGACAAGACAAAATCCGACGAGAAACAGTGTAAGTATTTTTTTCATAAAAGACATGTTATTCGATTATTCGTTACCACCCTTGATTCTGTTCGATGCCTTTCTGCTCCTCGGTATAAGGAATAGGACCATATATCATATATTCCGGGAAAACCCTGGTTTCTATGTCCACGGTCGTAAGTCCGCCGTCCTTGGTCCCGGTAGCAGTAACCGTCATTGCATTTACATCCTTATGCCTTCTGATATCCCAGTAACGGGAGCTTTCGAATGCCAATTCAAGCCGGCGTTCGTTCAGGATAAGGTCAAGCAGTTCATCATCGCCGGCGATGGATGCAAGGTAGTTGTCCGGCTGCGCAAGTCCGGCCGTGCTGCGTATCGCCGCGATGACATCTCTGGCTGAATAGGCGTGCGTCCCCTTGCCGTCGGCTCCCCAGGCATTGCATGCAGCCTCGGCATAGATCAGATAAGCCTCGGTATAGCGCAGTAATACCACGAAATGTCTCGAAGTAGCAGTATTTCCAGTCACGAGCGAAACGTCCTCGCTCATCAGCTTTCTGAGATAGTATCCCGTTCTTGTGGACCTGTTGGCTATGGCATCCACTCCGTCCTGAGGGTCGTTTATGGTATTCATGGTGACATTCTTGAACACGGAGCCATTGTAAAGGACATATTTGCCCAGACGCGGATCCCTGCCTGCATAAGGGTCGGAAGGATCATACAATGAAGCCGGATCCGTAATAGGATAGCCGTTGGCGGCAGGATATGCATCCACCAGATTCTGAGACGGATTTACCCGGCCATTGCCATACATCGAAGGAGGGAACTGGTTGGATTCCCAGCTGTTGATGTTGCTGTAATTCTTCCGCCACAGGATATCGCTGCAGTTTTCACTCTTGTAGTATTCCACCCTGTCCGCAGCAAGTCCGGTAATCCCGCCATGATAATCTATCACTTCGGCCGCGGCATCTGCTGCAGCTTCCCATTTGTCCGGGTCTTCGTCCGGATTGAAAGCAGGGCAGGCGGCATTGTAAAGCAGTCTGGCCTTCAGCATTTTGGCAGCGATACCGCAGAAGCGGTTTTTGAATCTCGAGCCGTAGACGGCCTCCCACTCGGAAGCATTCTCCACGTCGGCCGGCATTTCTCCCCACTGCATGGGCAGGTTTTTCTCCGCATACTCCAAATCCCCGAGAATAAGGTTTACACACTCGTCATACGTGCTTCTTCCTATTGCGGAACCCTCTTCGGTATCGACGCTCGACATCACCATCGGGACTCCGAGCAGTTTCCCGGAAGTTCCTATTCCGGCATGCGCTTCGAGAAGCCTGATATAGTAAAATGCTCTCAGGCCCCTTGCTTCAGCAGTCAGCTTTATGCGGAAGTTCTCGTTTTTCCAGTCACTCTCCTCGGACCACCGCACATTGTTAACGATGTCATCGAGGAAATGATTTATGACAGCTATCGCCTTGTATGAATCACCCCAGACGGACAGAGGGTTGTTGCTCGATGTCAGTTCCCCGTTGGTTATCTTACGGTACGAATTGCCGTTGTTGTTGGATACGGCATTGTCGGTAGCCACATCGGTAAAGTCAGTGCATCCCGGAAGGATGGAATATGCCTGAAGAAGGACGCCTTCGGCATTTCCCGGATGCTTGAGAAGGATTTCCTCGTCATAGACATTGTCTCTGTCCGGTGCCAGAAAATCATTGCATCCTGCCAGGAACGGTATCGATATGGTAACAAATATGTATTTCCACTTTTTCATATCTTGGCCATTTAGAATTTAATTGTCAGTCCCACGCAATAGTTTCTGTATTGCGGCTCGGCAGCTACGTTCAGCCGGAGCTTGTCGGCTTCCGGACCGACAAGCACCAGATCGGTCGCTTTCACATATACGGCAAGCCCGGAGAGTCTGAGGGCAGACAGTACGCGGTTCCCGAAATTGTATGTCAGCTGCATGTCCGGAATGGAGAAGTAGTCGGTGCTGCCTATCCAGTACGAAGATGCCCTGAAGTTGTTTTCGCTCTGCAGGGTGGACAGTCTAGGATATGTGGCGGTAGCCCTCGTATCGACGCCCTGCTCAGGGTTGTATGCCCAGCGGTTTACAAGATGGGCCGGATATTTCATCTCTCCGTAGACATTGTAATAGCTGCTCTGGAACAGGCGGCTTTTTCCGGTCTGGGCATAACAGTACATCATGAAGCCAAGGTTCCGCCATTTCAGGTCTATTACAAGACCATAGCCGAATTTCGGATGGCTGTCACCTATGACCTTCATATCCTCGTTATCGATAGCCTTGTCCCCGTTCAGATCCTTGTACTTCACATCTCCGGCATGAACGGTACCGAATGTAGGACGGGCAACATCCGTATTGGCAGGATCATTTATCATGTCTATTTCCTCCTGCGTATAAAGGCCGTCCGCCTCCAAGCCCCAGATAGCCGTATAGGACTTCCCGACTGCCTGCCTGTACTCCATGCCCGGTCCGTAATTCACTTCGTCTTTCCGGATGACATTGGAAGTGTTGTACAGGACATTTGCCGTCAGTCCGACCCGGAAATCGCCGAATTTCCTGTTCCAGCCGAGACGGAACTCCAGCCCGCTCGTGCTGTAGCTTCCGTAATTCTCGTACGGGATGAAGGAGGAGCCTCCAATATGGGTCGGCAGGGTAGCAGTCCTCCTTTCCGGAATATCGAAGCGCTCGCTGTAATACCAGTTGGCCTCGAATGACAGGGACCTGTCGAGCATGAGGGCTTCCAGACCGACATTAACATCGTTCCTCTTTATCCACCCGAGATCAGGATTTCCAATGGTCGTCACCATTATGGTGTTCTGCCCGGCCCCGTCGCCGTAGTTGTAGTTATTGCCCGTGGAATATGTGTTCGTGTAAAGGTAATAGCTGCCGAGCACGGTATCGATATCGGTCTTGGTCCTCGAATACGTGGCACGCAGTTTCATCCAGTCTATCCACCGGACATTTTTCATAAACGAATTTTCACTTATGACCCATCCGAGACCTACCGACTGCGCATATCCCCATCTGTGCGGCTTGGCGAAACGGGAAGTGCCGATGTATGCGGAATTGTATTCTACCGCATATTTTCCGTCGTACATGTAATTGGCGCGGAAACCGAAGTTGGCACTTCGGTCGGCATAGGAGGCTCCGCTTTCCTTGTAGTTGTGCATCACCGAATTGAGCACTACCGACACATCATGGCGGTCATCGAACACACGGTCGTAGCTCAGGGCATTGGTCCATCCGGTCCTCCTGTAGAAGGCGACTCCGGATATCTTCTGTGTGCCGACGAAGTTGTTCACGCCCACCTGGGAAATGGCCACGGTACCGTCATCCTGCACCGTAGGAGTGTAAACGGCATAAGAGTTCGCCTGGGTCGTAGTGTACTGATTGTAGTTGTCACTGGCGAAATAGCTTTTGAAGCGGATTCCGTCCGTAATGAAACCGAGGTCTATGTCAAGTCCCACATTGACCTGGGCCATACGGTCCATGGT
>CALUQC010000040.1 GCA_944322805.1 uncultured Bacteroidales bacterium
CGCCCCGTCTATTTCGTATTGTGCAAGGGCGGATGTCCCGATGACCATGCTCTCCGTCAGGTCATGATTGCTGCAACTTTCGGCCACCTGTTTTGTGAGCCGCAGGTAATCGGCGTTGAATTGCCGCAAGTCAGGGGAGAAAGGAATGTCGCAGGAGCTTACTTCACCTTCCTTGTTGGCGACTATGGTATTGACGGCAATATGGTCGTACTGTATCAGTTTCCTGCCGACAGGCAGCATGTGGAATTCCTTGATGCCGCTTGCAGCCTGTCCGATACACCAGCACATAAGCATGTTGAATTTCAATCCTTTCCGCTTGCTTGTCCGGACAAGGCGGGTCACGTCCACTGTCTTGAAAAAGGTGAGCATCGGCATGGGTGCATTCATCCACATTTCAAATGCGTAGGCGCGGGTGGTTTCCTTGGGGTTTATTTCTTTCATATGGAGGGGATATGGAAAATCGGGGTGTGAGGTCGAACTAAGGGGCGAACAAGTTCGCACTGCTGTGAGCGTGACAGGGATTTGCCCGGCATGGGCCGTTCACATCCCGAACTCCTTGCCGGAGGGGCCCTTGCATGAAAGGCAAATCCTCCTTCGTCGGATTGGCTTCATTTCTTTTTCATCCGGTTACAAACAAGTTTGCACCGGGAGAAAAAGAAATAAAGGCCTAAACTCGCAGAGTTCAGGCCTTTCATGCGGAGAGACAGGGATTCGAACCCTGGGAACGGTTACCCGTTCACCGCATTTCGAGTGCGGCCCGATCGACCACTCCGGCATCTCTCCCTTGAAACAAGGATTCAGACATTGAACAGGAAATGCATGATGTCGCCATCCTGAACTACGTAGTCCTTGCCTTCTATTCCCAATTTACCTGCCGCACGGCAGGCAGCTTCGGATTTCAGTTCTATAAAGTCTTCGTATTTAATCACTTCTGCGCGGATAAAGCCCTTTTCGAAATCCGTATGGATGACTCCTGCGGCTTTCGGTGCCTTGTCGCCCTTGTTTATGGTCCAGGCACGGCATTCATCCGCTCCGGCCGTGAAGAATGTCTGGAGGTTGAGCAGGGAATAGGCTTTCTGGATGAGTCTTACTACTCCGGACTCTTTCAGCCCCATTTCCTCGATGAACATCTGACGCTCTTCGTAGCTCTCCAATTCGGCAATGTCCGATTCGATTTTCGCAGCGATGACAAGGATTTCCGCATTTTCATCCTTGACAGCCTCCCGCACCCGCTCGACGTATTCATTGCCCGAGGCTGCGGAGGATTCGTCGACATTGCATATGTACATTATCGGCTTGTCGGTCAGCAGATACAGTTCTTTGGCCAACTGCCGGTCTTCCTGACTGTCGAAATCCACAGTCCTGCAACTTTTCCCCTCAAGCAGGGCTTCCCTGTACCGGAGCAGAATCTCGCAAAGCCTTTTTGCATTCTTGTCTCCACCGGACTGCGCCTGCTTCTGGACTTTGGCAAGCCTGTTCTCCACGGTTTCGAGATCTTTCAGCTGAAGCTCCATATCTATGACTTCCTTGTCACGGACCGGGTCTACGCTTCCGTCCACATGGACGATATTCGGATCATCGAAACAGCGCAGGACATGCAGGATGGCATCCGTCTCCCGGATATTGGCCAGGAACTGGTTGCCCAGGCCTTCACCCTTGCTTGCCCCCTTTACCAAACCTGCGATATCCACGATTTCCACGGTCGCCGGCACCACACGTTTTGGCTTGCAGATTTTTTCCAGTTCTTCGAGCCGTTTGTCAGGCACTATGGTGGAGCCGACATTTGGCTCGATAGTGCAGAACGGGAAATTGGCACTCTGGGCCTTACCCGAACTGATACAGTTGAATAAGGTAGATTTGCCTACATTCGGCAGCCCGACTATCCCGCACTTCAATGACATAACAACCAAACTTTCTGTTTCGGGCGCAAATTTACGCTTATTTTTCTTTTTTGATACAAATCGGCAGTTTTATTTTTCTTTTTTCGAAGGTTTTTTCTCTTTTTTGTCTGCATCTTTGACATCGTAATTCGGTATCATGACAAAATGAAGAAGCCGGTGACGATGATATTTTCCCTGATTTGCATGACTGTGCTGTCCGTGTTCCTGTCCGGAAATGCGGAGGCACGCCCTCCTGCTGTCGTTTTCTGGAATCTCGAGAATTTTTTTGACTGCACGGACGGTGGCGGCGGCAGTTCCGACAGGGAGTTCAGTGCATCGAGTGAAAGACGCTGGACCAGGAGCAGATACTGGAAAAAATGCCACGGAGTCGCGAAGACCCTGTTCTGGATTGCCGACAGGTACGGCGGACTGCCGGATGTCGTGGGGGTGGCGGAAGTGGAAAACATTGGAGTCATGCGGTCTGTCGTGCACGGGACGTTGCTCAGAAAATATGACTACGGGATAGTCCACCGGGATTCTCCGGATCCGCGGGGCATAGACGTAGCATTGATGTTCAGAAAAGACGTTTTCGAAAAGATCGCCGACAGGGCTGTTCCTGTCACCGAGGATACGGAAGGACGTCCGATGAAGACGAGGGATATCCTGCATGTCTGTCTCGAGACTAAGGACGGACGGGCGGAGCGGTATCATTTTTTAGTCAACCACCATCCTTCGAAATACGGAGGGGAGCAGGTCTCGGCGAAGAAAAGGTCGGCTGCAATGAGGGTATTGGCCGCTGTGTGCGATTCGTTGTCGGCGGCAGGTGAGGAGAATATAATATGTATGGGAGATTTCAATGACACTCCCGACGGAGAGGCCTTTGAAGAAATAGGAAACAGTCTGGAGAATCTTGCCTGTCCGATAGCGGAACAAGGCAGGGGTACGATAAGGTATGCCGGCAAATGGGAGCTCATAGACATGTTCCTTGTCGGCGGCAGTCTCGGGCAGAAGATGGCGATGGAAATCTGTTTTCCTGAATTCTTGGCTGTAAGGGACAGGGCGTATTCCGGGCTTAAACCGTTGAGGACCTATACCGGGCCGAGGTATGCGGGAGGGATAAGCGATCATTTGCCGATAGTGCTTGTTCCCCGTGAAACGGGAGTAATAGAATGATAGTCAGTATTTTAGATGCCTTTTGGCGAAAATGCTTTGTAATTTGACGATAATTTGATAATTTTGAAAAATGTTCGCTTTTCAAAAACGGCGGCAAAATAGAAAGATAACTACATAATTTTCTGAATTTATTATAATTAATGTCATGAAAGCTAAAATAGCAGAGAAATTCAAGACTCTTTTCGGGGTCGACGGAGATTTTTTCACTTCGGCAGGCAGGATCAACCTTATCGGCGAACATACCGACTATAACGGCGGTTTCGTGTTCCCGGGAGCTGTGGACAAGGGGATTATGGCTGAAATCAGACTGAACGGGACGGACAAGGTCCATGTTTTCGCCCTTGATCTCGATGAATATGTCGAGTTCGGACTTAAAGAGGAAGATGCTCCTGCACAGAGCTGGGCAAGATATGTGTTCGGCGTATGCCGGGAAGTCATAAAAAGAGGCGGGGAGATATCGGGATTCGATGCGGTTTTTGCCGGTGATGTGCCTCTCGGGGCAGGAATGTCTTCTTCGGCAGCCCTTGAAAGCACGTTCGCTTTTGCCTTGAACTATCTTTTCGACCTAAAGATAGACAAGTTCGAACTTGCCCGTATCGGCCAGTCTACCGAACACAATTACTGCGGGGTGAAATGCGGCATCATGGACCAGTTCGCTTCCGTATTCGGAAAGGCCGGAAGCCTTATCAGGCTGGACTGCAAGACAATGGAATACAAATATTATCCTTTCCATCCGGAAGGATACAAACTTGTGCTCATTGACTCTGTCGTAAAGCACGAGCTGGCATCGTCAGCCTATAACAAAAGGAGGGAATCGTGTGAAAGGGCCGCAGCAGCTATCCGCAAGAATCATCCGGAGGTGGAATTCCTCAGGGATGCGAAAATGGAATGGCTTGCGGAAGTGAAGCCGGAGATTTCGGAGGAGGACTACATGAGGGCGGAATATGTCATCGACGAAGTCCAGAGGGTCCTCGATGTCTGCGACGCTCTCGAAAGGGATGATTACGAGACCGTAGGACAGAAGATGTACGAGACGCATTACGGAATGAGCCGCCTTTACGAGGTCAGCTGTGAGGAACTGGATTTCCTGAATGACGTGGCTAAGGAATGCGGTGTCACCGGCTCCCGTGTCATGGGCGGAGGTTTCGGCGGATGCACCATCAACCTTGTGAAGAACGAACTTTATGACGGATTCATAGCTAAGGTCAAAGCGGCATATTCCGAAAAGTTCGGGCATGAGCCGAAGGTCTATGACGTGGTCATCAGTGACGGAGCACGCAAATTAGAGTAGTTTCCCTCTTATTTCATGAATGAGAGTATCCAGTCGCGGTCGATTTTCATGAACGGATCCGCCGGTATGATGTCAGGGTTGCGTTCGATGATGCCGGAAGCGTCTTCGTAGACATTGAATCCTACGCTTATGCTCGCCATTCGGCCGTTGTCCGGATATATGAATACGAGTGTTTTCACCCCGTCGTGATCTTCCGTGCGGTGGAAATGCAACGGAATGTCGGCAAGGTTTTCCCTGCCGGCATTTTTTTGCGACATCATTTCCATCCTTGTGACATATTTGCACATTTCCATGGCGAGATCGTCCAATCCGGCATCGAAAATCAGGACTTTTTCCATCAGCGCCCCGACATCCTTCACAAGGCGCAGCCGGTATCCTCCCATGGCCTTTGCATGATTCGAAATCGCCCGGGCCTGTGTCTCCGGCAGATCTCCCGAAGGCATCAGCCATATCATGATTTTCCTGGCGGGGTCATGATAGAGGCTTTCGTATTTTGCCAGGTTGGCCTGATGGCAGTGCGGACATTCCCAGACGAAAAGCGAGCCGTTGCGGATCCTGTCCGCCAACTCGGGATTTTCCGATGTGTTTATGCTTTTATAGACAGTGATTTCCGATTTTTCCCCGCATCGGCTGCAAGGTGCAATGGCTTCAGCTATGATAGACATGGTCTCCGTCGATTAGAACAGTGAATTTCCGGCAAAGTTAGAAACTGTTTGAGATTATGCCAACATTTCTTTTTCCAAAATTCCTATCTTTGCCGCTCAAATTCCAAATGATTATGAAAAGCAGAACACTGAAAAAATTGTTGACGGAGGACTGGATAATAGTTTTTGCCGGAGCCGTAATCCTGGCTCTTGCGACGATATTTCCCGAGGCCGTTCCCTCAATGCCGGAAAAACTGACTTCGGCGTCCGACTGGCTCTCTGCCGGCTATCTTTTCCTGTTCGTCCTCATCCTGACGTATCTGACATCTGCCGCGCTGCTCAGGCCGCTGAAAGGGATTTTCATTTCGCTGCTGCTTGTATTCATACTGACGATAGCAGCTCGGCTGATAGCCGCCATCCCGATAGTGAAGGAATTCGGTTTCGAGCCTGTCTTTTTTGCCGTGATTCTCGGCCTGCTTGTAAGCAATGTATTTACGCTTCCCGAGTGGCTCAAGTCGGCGGTGCAGAGCGAATTCTATATTAAGATAGGCATTATCTGTCTCGGCTCGACCATCCTTTTCTCGGAAATCCTGAAATCGGGGGCCTACGGCATGGCGCAGTCCGTGATTGTGGTCTTTTCTGTCTGGTATTTCGCTTTCTGGGTCGGAGGGAAAATGAACGTGGACCCGAAGATGAGGACAATGCTGGCCAGCGCCGTATCCATCTGCGGAGTGTCTGCCGCGATAGCGACCTGCGGGGTCATCAGGGGCGACAACAAGAGGCTTTCCTATATCGTTTCCCTCGTGCTGATAGTGGCGGTGCCGATGATGTACCTGCTTCCGTGGCTCGCGGGACTTATGAATCTGCCGGAGGAGGTGACAGGGGCCTGGCTCGGCGGTACGATAGATACGACCGGAGCGGTGGCCGCTTCCGGAACGCTTGTAGGGGAAACGGCGGAAAAGACGGCCATCATAGTGAAGTCATCGCAGAACGTTCTTTTGGGAATAGCCGCTTTCGCAATATCCATGATGTGGTCGTACCGCGATACGGGGGTCAAGGGCAAGCCTACGGCCGGAGTCATCTGGGACAGGTTCCCGAAGTTCGTGCTCGGCTTTATCCTTGCTTCCGTAGTGTTCAGTTTCTGCCTGGAGCCGGAAACGGCGAAAAGCGTGGGAAAAGTGACAAAGGATCTCCAGAACACGCTGTTCAGCATAGCTTTCGTGTGCATCGGTCTCGAAACACGTTTCAAGGAAATCATCAGCAGGGAGAACAGGGGAGCGCTCAAGGCCTTCCTTATTGCCCAGACTTTCAATATCATCGTCACTCTCGGCGTGGCCTATCTCATTTTCGGCGTCATGAAGCCGATGTGGTCATGACCATCCGGCCGGCTCAGAAGTCGATGTTGAACACTGGCCCGATGAAATGCCTTCCCGGCATGAGTGCGAGGTTTTCCGGATTGCGGTACGGCGTACCAGCGTTGTAGGAATAGGTGACACCGAGTGTTGCCGGAAACTGTAGCCCGATAAAGTTCCCGAATTCGATTTCAAGGGTGGCTCCGACGGAAAGCAGCCGGGCCTTGCCGATGAAGGAATAGTCGAAATGCGGGGTGACGATGCCTCTGGTGACATAGAAGAGATTTCTTTGACATGGGTACATCCATTCCCGGTATGAAAAAACAGGATGTGGATGAGGCGGTAAAACTTGCAAGAGAATATGATGTAGTGGTTCTGTGTCTCGGAGAAAATTCATTGAGATACACTGGAGCAGACCAGACTGCCGGAGAAAATGTTGACAGGGATGACATCTCTTTGCCAGGCTATCAGTCGCGACTGCTTGAGGCTATATGTAATACAGGTGTGCCGGTAGTATGTGTTCTGGTTAACGCAAGACCGCTTGATATTGCATACATGAAAGAACATGCGCATGCAATACTCGAGGCTTGGGAACCAGGTTCTTTCGGAGGCAGGGCAATTGGAGACATATTGTGGGGAAGAGTGAATCCGAGCGGGAAACTGACTGTCAGTTTCCCCCGCAATGTAGGACAGATCCCGGTTTATTATAACAGAAAGCCATCTCAGTATGTCCGACGCTATTTCAACAGTCCGTCGGGGGCAATATATCATTTCGGAGAGGGGCTGAGCTATACATCCTTTTCATATTCAGGGTTGACTATTGACAAGAGTGTCATCAGTTCTGGGGAAACGGTCACCGTATCCGTTGACGTATCTAATGTCGGGGATGTCTGCGGCGATGAAATCGTACAGATGTACATCAATACTCCTGTGTGTCGGGTAACGCGCCCCATATTGGCATTGAAAGGTTTTAAAAGAGTATCTCTGTCTCCGGGTGAAACAAAGTTTTTTATTTGATAGAAACATTATTGTCTGGATGACATCGGGAAACAGAATCCTCATGCCATCTAGACACGAATTCCACATAAGACCATGCTTTTTTTTGGGGGGGGTGAGAGAAAAAGAAGCCGACCTCAAAATTACTTTTGCGTCGGCTTCATTAATTTACTCCCCGTCTCCGAAATTCAGCGAACTGTTCCGTGCTTCGAACCAGCCTTTCCTGATGCCTGTAGCCGCTATGACAGTCCCGAGATAGAACAACACTGCGATGATCGTTATGACCGTACCGGCTATTCCCATGGATTTCCTGATTCCTGCCTTAGCCTTTTCCTGCAGGGAAATCATGATGTTGTGAAGAGTGAAAGGGGTACCCGTCTCATCGAATTCTGCCATGAAACTGTCTGTCCCTCCCAAAATGGTGTCTATTGTGCTTTTGACGGCACCTATTCCGGGGATGTCGAGCGCCATGGACAGGACGGGCTGTTCTTCAGTGCTGCGGCTTGCTTCCATGCTGCCGTTTATGAATGCCTCGAATTCGGATTTGTCTATGACTGTCTCCGTATAGCCGGGATATGCCGCTTCTATCTGCTTCTCGGCAGAGTCGATAGCCGATGACATGAGCCTGTAAGACTTCCCCGGCACGACTGCGCAGATGACGAATGCCGCCATGAGGATGACGGTGCCGGCAGCAGTCGCTCCGGCAAGCACTTTTTTGTCTGTGGATGGCGGCAGCGTCAGGACATGCCTGTTCAGGATAAAATATGCAACCGCGGCCGCCAGAACGGCTTCAAGTATCAGGACGAATGTATTCATAATTTTTCCCCGTTTAAATATATGACTGTTTTGACCGGACGGCAGCCGGACTTCAGATTCTCCATGAACGGTTTCCTGAGAGCGAGGAGCTCGGGGTACTTTTCTTCCTGACCGAGATCCTTGAGCACTGTCTTTACGAGAAGCCTTCCGCATGGAGCCTGGATGTATTCGTAGAATGTCTCCGGCCGGAATTCCGTAGAATTGCGCTCCATAAGTATATGGTATTTACGCTGTTTGTCTTTCCAGCTCCCGAGAATTTTCGTGCCGTTGACCATGCATGTGAAAAACAGAATCAGCTGCAGCCCAGTGAGCCACAGACTGATTCTGTATAATGGAATAAATACGATGCCTCCCCCTAAGAGAATCAGGAGGAAGGCATACGAATTGAGATACATGTATCTCGCGAAAGTCGAGATATTTCCTGCAGGCATTATTGTGCGGCGGAAATGGCTTTATAGAAAGCATCCACCACTTTCTGCGCTCCGGCCTCGTCTACGTCTGAAAGAAGCACCGAAGTCCTCTGCGTGAATGCGTCGTAATACAGGTTGTACGACTGGCAGAAGCATCCGAAGCATGTTCCCTCCTTGGTGTAGCCTACTTCTTTCACGCTGCTCGGGAGGACATATTTCACATTCTTGCCGGCGTTGAGCACCCACAGAGCCTTGTACTGGATGATCTCCACGACGCGCTTGTCGGTGATGACGACGTAGCCCTGACGTTTGTTTCCGAAAATAAGATTGATGAATTTGATGATGCCTCCGATAAGACGAGCAATCGGATTCGAGCTTGTCGCCCAAAGTTCAGCCTCAAGTTCTACTACGAGATGTTCGTCTTCGCCTAAGATCAGGCCTGATTTCAAGTTTGCCATAATGATAGATTAATAAGGTTAATAATTAAAGTTTATAATGGTCAGTATAGAGGCATCTTTCTGTTTCAAAGATAATGAATTAAAGCGGAAAATCAAATTTTTCCGAATGGATGTCCGGGAACTGCTCAAAATTTTACTTTGATGACCGGTCTGAGTGAATGGCGGAGGACTTTGGAG
This sequence comes from uncultured Bacteroidales bacterium, assembly GCA_944322805.1. GTDB lineage: Bacteria > Bacteroidota > Bacteroidia > Bacteroidales > UBA932 > Cryptobacteroides. Next base: position 9,198 of record CALUQC010000040.1, read on the forward strand.
CCGCTGCTTTCTTTCATGATGGAGAAAATCGAGCCGAAGTTGTAGGAATAGTCGAGCCCTATTTCGAACGGGAAAGTGAAGAAAAAGCGGCCGAGTTCGAAAGTCAGGGATGAGCCGGCGGAGCAGAGGTGCAGCTTCGGATGAGCGGAAAATCCATAGTCGAAATGCGGAGTGATGATCAGTCTGTTCAAATAGAACAATGGCGATATGTTGATGTCGCCGAGATAAACGGGAATCATCAGCAATGTCGAGAAAGACGGGTTGTAAAGGGTCCGGGTGATACTGCCCGTGAGTCCGCGCGGAAGGATTTCTGAAGCCGGATTGTATATGCCCCGGCTGAGCTGCATCTGTCCGGGGTAGTGAGAGACAGTTTCCCTCCCTGCCCCGGACAGATGCCCGGGAAATAACCGTATGAATGAAAATACCACGTATCGCTAAGTTTTACATGATGCCCGTCCGTCCTGCGGCCGGGCAATGCCATACCGAGACCCGCTTCCACTCCGATTCCGTATTTCGGATATATCTCCGCTTTGGCCGTGTCCCGCAGAAGCCAGAATCTTCCCGACAACGTCACACGATGATTGAGTGCTCCGCTGCATCGGCTGTTGTCGAGCTCCCATGACAGGACAGGAACGAAACTCCAGTCGAGACCTCCCGTCTCTTTCGAAAGAGGGACATAAATGTCGATTTTCCCGGCAAGCGACGGCCCCGGACTTTCCGTACGCACCGGACGGCCTTCGGGTGATAGAGCGTAGTTCCAGGATATCCTGTCGTTTATGTAGAAACTTCCTTCTATGACAGGGTACCATCCGGCGTACGTGAAGTTCAGATGGCCGCCATGTACCCGGCCGTGTCCGTCCGGATCCGGTCTCCAGCAGTATCCTGCGCTTCCGAATGCGGTGCCGAGAGTGTTTTGGCTCAGAACCGTGGCTCCGGCGGAGACCAAATCGTAGAATTTTTCTCCGCTCAGGGATGACAGCCGTTCGAGGTTGCAGTACACCGGAGCTCAGGAATGCGGTCTGAAAAGATGCAGTGCCTTTCTGTACTTTTTTGGTCCCGATACGATGATATCCTGTACGTCTTTCGTCTCTGTCTTGCTTCTGTCTTCATCGATGGGCAGCGAATCGGGACAAGGATGTTTTTCCGCAGCCGGTGATGCGGCAGGAATTTCCTTGCGGAGCAATGATGGTGCCCCGGCCCGCCTCAGGTCATAGCCCAAATGGTCCAATCTGCTGAAATACAGCGTGTCTCCGGTAATGTCGAAAGTGAAATCCTTAGCCCCGTATTCCGTAGAAGTCAGCTTTACGAGCCGTGTTCCAATGTCAGCCGAGTGATTTTGTCCGGAAATATTTTCCGAGGCGGGCAGGCACAGCTGATACAGGTCGAAGACGCCGTCCGCATCGCCGGCGAATACGAGAGAATCCTTGCGGAATCCTATGTTCCTGATCGTATGCCGGGTCGGACCGATAACGGTTTTCCATTCATGCCGGGACTTGTCGGAGCCCGTTCCGTCATTGCCGGGAACGGCATCTTCTTCCGTCAGATTGGCGGTGTATATTGCACTTCCGTGCACCGAAACCCCTGCAGCGAATATCCGGCCGCCGTTCCAGGCGCATTCGGTGAAAAGGACACCTTCAGGCGCCGCAGGCAGGGTCCGGACTGTTTTTCCGCTCTCTCCGTCCACAATGGCTATGGACGTTTCATCAGGCCTGTTCCCGCATACTGCCGCTATCATCGTGCCGTCCGGAGACAGGGCCGGGTTGAACAGATTGTCTCCGCCGGTCAGGGATTTCGTATTGCCCGTACGGGTATCATAATACCTGATATCGTTAGTTTTCCGCTGTTTCCACCGCTTGTCGGATGTCGTTTCGCTCCAGAACAGGCGCTGCAGGGATTCGGACCATATCAGGCGGCTGGCTGTCCCGGAGGTGAAACCTGATACTCTTTCTATGTTTCCGGAAGGGGAAATCCGTACGAGGCAGGCGCTTCTGTCGAGGCTTTTCCTGACTGCATACAGCGTTCCGTCCGGAAGAATGGCAGAAGACGCGTATTCGACATAGCCGCTGTTGGTTTCGGGCAGGATTTTTTCGGAGACCGTGAATGGGGCCCGGGCTGCTTTTTCACGGGAAAAGTCTGCCGAGCAGCTGTCGAGTATCGTCTTGAAGATTTCCCTGTGCAGGCTGCCGCCGGTGTGCCTTTTACTGATGTGTCTGCTGACGAATATGTCATAGGGGCGCCGGCTGGAGTAGCTCAGATAGTCCGCGACATAACCGTCTGCATGGTAAAGGGTATGCAGGCCGCGGAGAATCATGTAGCCGAATGCATCGGTGCCCGGGGTGTAGTGTTTCGTGGAGCCGATGGCCCAGCGGTCCCATTTGTATCCGCGCGTGTCGCCGGCATCCATGGCTGCCGCATAATAATTCAGAAAGTCTCCGTAACGGCCGTATCCTCCCGGTATAAGCGAACTTGACGCCATGACGGCATCGCCTTTCAACATCCATTGTTCAGGATATGCGGCAGTGGCGGCCACCGGGATAAGCTCTCCGAAAAACCATGAGAACGGCCTGAATACGTTTAACGAGCCGTAGCTGAGATGGATGGCCCTGCGGGAAGTGTACACTGCCGCGAGTTCTGTGACCGGATAAGAGAAAACCGCCTGGCCCTGCGGGAGGAGCGGCATGTCTATTCTTGACGGCAGCATGGTCAG